>CALDSP010000213.1 GCA_937924465.1 uncultured Leptospiraceae bacterium | reverse complement strand
ACCAGAGAATACTATTGTGTGGACAACAAAATGCCTAAATTGTATGCTTGGCATTTAGGCAATAGCGAATACAAAGAAATAGAACCTGATGAAAAAGGCTTTGTATATTCCAAATAACTAGGTTATAAATTGGGTTTTTGGAAAGGAAAATATTTACAAAGAGAAGATTTGTATTTAAGGTTTTTCAATGAGAAATACGAGCTAATTCCAACCCATGGAGAATTTGCTGAACAAAGAGCAGAACAAGAAAAACAAAGAGCAGATAAATTAGAAAAAGAATTGCTAGAACTTAAAAAGAAGTTGGGACTTTGAAGAGCAGTGGAAGAAAGCCAAAAGGGTGCTAGAGAACATCTTTTGGAGGTTGATTTATCAATACATTTAAAATTCAGCGAGAAACTCTTGAAAATCTTTTAAGTTTATAAATTCTATTTATTTGAATTTGTTGTGTTGAATACTTTTTTATTTGAAATTGAGAGATTGCTTTTTGATTTTTTTGTATTAGATAAATTTTGATGATCAAAAAAGTTTTTTGAGATTTTTTTTAAATTCTATCGACAAAAAGTAGAAATTTTAAAACTTATTTCTTGGGTCATTATTTTCATTATGTCTAATAGTCTAAACCAAACTCAATATTTTGAAGACTTTCTAAACTATCTAAAATATGAAAAAAACTACTCCCTTCATACTATAGATGCCTATTTTCGCGACATAAGAGACTTCTTACTCTACTGCGAAAAGGAAAATTTATTTTATTTAGAAATTGATCATAAAATAGTAAGGACTTATTTTACACAATTGCACCTAACGCAAAAATTAGATAAAAAATCTCAAAGTCGAAAACTCTCTGCACTTCGTTCTTTTTATAAATATCTATTTCAAAAGGAAGTCATTCTTACAAATCCCATTCTTTCCGTGAGTTTTCCTAAAGTAAAAAAAAATATTCCTAAAAATTTTACTCCAATTGAAATGACAACTATCTTAGAAACAGAAGTACAAAAATCTCCTCTAATACAACAACGCAACCAAGCAATTTTAGAAGTTTTATATTCTACCGGAATGCGAGTCTTTGAATTAGTAAATGCAAGGTTAGAAAACTTTTCCGAAAAAGAGGCTGAATTAAAAATTTTAGGTAAAAGAAATAAAGAACGCTTTGTTTTTTTAGGAAAATATGCTCTGAAAACGTTATGTGAATATTTAAATTTACGAGGTAATCCAAAAGAAGGTTATCTTTTTTTAAGTGCAAGAGGGAAAAGACTTACAACAAGAGGTGTGCAATATATTTTAGAACAATTTCAGAAAGAAATTGCTTTTCCAAAAAAAATTACTCCTCATAAGTTTAGGCATACCTTTGCCACAGATCTCTTAAACGAAGGAGCAGATATACGTCACGTGCAAGAAATGCTTGGTCATAGTTCTCTTTCTAGTACTCAAATTTATTTGAGTGTTACAAAAGAAAGATTAAAAGAAATTTACAGAAAAACCCATCCTCATGCAAAATTAAAAGAGAAACCTGAATAAAGCATACCTTTGATTATGTAAAAATCAATTTATAAGTTAAGATAAACTAAATAGAAGTATCCAACCATTTTTTTACTGCGACTTGTTTTTTAATGTTTTCTAGCAACTCAATTGTAATGTCTTGATTGAGTTTATTTAATCTTTCATCTTTAGCCGATTCCGTAATCTCTGCTAAAATAAAATCTACTAGCCTTCCAACAGATTCCTTTGCAATTTCAGATTCAGAGATAGACTTAGAACCTTTGGTAATAATTTGAATAATTCCTTCCACAACTTCAGTAGCTAGTTTTTCTTTTAAATCATTCGGAAGAAAATTCACAGAAGAGTTTGGATTTTGGAATATAGCACGTAACGAATCTTTAACAAGATTACCAACTCTTTCAATTGGTGCGGGATCTGCAAGTTTGGCTAGCATAACTTCTTTAATTTGTTCTTTATTTGAGTTCAATGCATTTGTAAGTACCTCCATAGAAGAACCAGAACGAATTTCTAATTGAGCATCGGTTAAAATTTGAATTGTTACCATATCGGAAAGTTCTTCTTTGATTATGTTAGAGTAATAACGTAAAGTTCTTGTAATTATATCATTTCCAAATTTGTAGTAGTCTCTTGATTGTAAAATAAGATACATACTGTACAATCTCAATAACCTTACAACGCGAACCTCTGCTAAAGGAATCAAAGCAATTGCATCGTACCAATGATAAATAGGATAAAAAAACCAAGCTATAAAAGTTTTTCGACGAATAGCTACAAACCAACTTACAAAAAATTCTACAAAAAAGAATATGTAAAAAGGTAAATCTAATTCCCAAAAACGACTCATTGGTTTTCCACTCATGTCCAAGACTCTATAATAGTTTAAATCAAAATTTGTATAAAGCTTTTCGTTAAAAAAATTGAGCTTTTCCTCTAAAGTTCTATTTTCATCTCTCCAAAACCAAGCAAAAGCAACAGCCGTGGAAGGAACTTTTTTTCTAGTATAATTACCTGCTTCTAAAAGTTTACGATATTTTTCATCAATCTCAGGAGTAATATTTTTATTGTATTCTTCTTTGATAATTTGTTGGATAGATTTATAAAGATGAATTTGTCCCGACTGTACAAATGGATTGTCTTCTACAATCATTACCATTTGAAAATCCATTTTTTGTAAAATTGAATCAAGTAATTCCTTTCTCCCTCCTTCAGATTGAATTTTGTATAGTTTTTCAATCTCACTCAATAAATTATCAAAGAAGAA
>CALDSP010000212.1 GCA_937924465.1 uncultured Leptospiraceae bacterium | reverse complement strand
TTCCAATAGCTATTCCTAAGTGCTTACTTAAAGTTCCTGTTTTTCTATCCCTATTATAAGGTAAGTCTGCTACTCCCTGACCAGAAGTATAAGCACTTGGGTGAACTCCCCAATAAAGGTCAACTAAAAGTCCACCTACTTGATCGGCTTTCATGCTTACAAACCCATGAGAATATTGGGTTCCATCGGCATAATACTTACCACCTTGGGCATAAAAAAGAGTAGGCGTCATGCGAAAACGTCTTTTAAAAAACGCTAGTTCTGTTTCTAAACCATACCCTTTTCCATTGTTGTCTACATCTCGACTTTGAAAGTCTAAAGTAGGAGTTTTTCTATCTATTCCAAAACTTTCTGCATAAGTAAAGGAAGAGCGAAAATATTCACTGTAACCAAAATTAAATCGAAACCCGCGCATAACGCTAAAATCTCTATCTATAAAATTTCCTGTAGTTCCGTTGTTGGTTCTATCTGCTCCTCCAAAAGGTTGATTGGTTCCTCCAAACCTTGAATAAAAATAAAAAATTCTCAAGTCCGCATGTGTTCCTATGTAATTAGAATCTCCTATAAAGTAGTATTTATAAATAAATCCTTGTCTATAGGTTGCAGAATTTCCATTGAAATTGCGAACAGTCGTATTATCAGTACTTATAAAACGCACAAAATTTACGTCACGTGTATCTGCAGAGTTTGAAAATAAATCAAATAAAAGTAAGTCTAACTTTCCATATTTACGATCATAGTATTTTAGAACGATTGCATCTAAGATATCTTCTTGAAAAAAGTCTCGAAAGATTTTTCCACCCAAACGAAAGTCTTGTCGTCCAACTCGCAAAGAAAACTTATCATGATATGTTGGGTTTAGCTTAAAATGAAAATCTATGTAAAGTTGACCAAAGTTGACTGTATTGGCTCCAATTGGTGTTGTTTTTATATCATTGTTTGCATCTCGTCCCCCAAGTTGGTCTCCTCCCCAAAATCCAAAACGCCATATATCAAACCGTAAATCTACCCTTGGGTGCACAGGAAAAAAATTATCAAACTGAATCCCCCCTACTATAAAATAAGTTCTATCATCTGTTAAATCCACTGAGGTAGTGTTTGTATTGTCTAGTTTTCGTAAGTCACTATTGTTTGAATAATTTCCATGAGTCCAAAACAAAAGTTGCCACTGATAGCGTTCCATAAGACTTTTTTTAAAGTCTGGAGAATGAAGTTGCATAAAAAAGTCTCTTTCAAAATTGGAGTATTGAGTTTGAGTTTCTTGGTCTTTCTCTTTACTTCCAGCCAAGATTTTATCCAAAGGAGATTCGGTATCTTTTTTATTTTCTGTAGACTTTTTTCCCTTGAGTTCTTCCACTTGACGTTTTAGCTCTCGAATTTCTTTTTTCAATTCGTCAAGCTCATTTTTGTTGTTCACACGTTGACTCGAAATATCTCCCCCACCAGTAATTTGATTTATGTCTTGGTCTTGGGCATATAAAATGAAACTAAATAAAATATAAAAAAATATTTTTTTCATCTAATTAGATACTCCCGGATTTCCATTGTTTGCTCCACATATAAAATCATTATAATGATTTCCAGTGTCTAAATTAGGTTGAATTCTTAATATAGATCTATTGTCACAATTAGAACCATATAAAGCGGCTTGCGTTTTAAAAATTTTGGAGTCAGAATAATATCCCACATAATCAATTATAAAATTGTTTCCCTCTGTAATATTGGGATAGGAACTTACATCAATACTTGCGTTATTGCGACCAAGGGCTACACTAGCCCCATCAGAACTTAAGTTTATACCAGTACCATATATGCTGTTTACTCCAACAAGAGAAGAATAACACACTCCTGTTGCATTGAATAAAACAATATAAGAGTTTGGTTCTACTATAGAATAACCAAAAGTATAACCTGTGCCAATATTTGGTGTGGACGTTATGTAGAAAAGCTTTCCACCTCCTAGTTGAATTCTTTGATTGGTTGTATTATAGATTTCTACAAACTTATCATTTGCATTACAAGGACTACCCGGCTTTGGAAGAATCTCCGTTATAAGAAGAGAGCTTCTATCTAAACTTGCAATTTGTACTGCTCCACTACAAGAATTTGTCTGTCCGGGTGTGTTCTGTTCAATTGAAAAATCCAAAGCATTGCTAGTGTTGTTGTTACTACAACGGCTTATAGAATAATTATCCACTTGATTTGACCGAAGTCCTTTATATACAACTGAATCAGATCCATATCCCAAATAATCCAAAACAAATGTTTTTCCCAGACTTGGTATTGGTTGGATTTGCGGAGTAGGAAAAGAAAAATTATTTGCAGTAAGAACAATACTCGCAGAATTACTAGATAAATTAAATGGACTTGAGCGAACTAAGGCATTTGGAACATTTGTATCATTAAAGCACCCAACGTTAGATGATAAAACCACAACATGAGAGTTTGGAGCCAAAACATAACTTCCGAAAGTATAATAAGTACTTACATTTCCACCAGTAGTAACATAATAAAGTCTTGCTCCTGCTAAATTGATTTTTTCATTAGAAGTATTGATAATTTCAATAAAATCATCTGCTCCGTTGGTGTCAGAGCAACCTCCAATATTGTTGCGTGTGGAAACTTCTGAAATTAAAACATCCCCCACATTTGCATTGTTGATATGTTTTGTAAAAGTACAATTGTTTTCGGTTGAAGGTGTTGGAAATTCTATCCAAAAGTCTGCTTTATTATTTCTTGTATCATTTCCATTTAAGCATCTTGAAATTGCTACTCCATCTACAAGATAAGGAGCAGGACCTTCTCCTAAATAGTAATTTGTTTTATCGGGATCTGCAAATCCAACAAAATCAATGAGTCGTTTGTCAATATTCGTGATCGCAGCTTTAGTTGTTTGATTTTTCAGGGCATTAGCTTTACTTAAAATATTAAATTTAAAATCATCGGTTTCTGCTTCTTCTTCTATTTCAATTGGTTTACTTCCAGTCACTAATGCAAAACAATCATTCTCACCAACAATTACGTTTTTCATTACATAATCGGGATTGAGACTACTTCCTTCCCTTGCCAGTAGTAGATAAGATTTTGGCGATATTTTTAATCCGCTTAAATTTTCTCTATCAGAATAATCTTGAAGTGTGGCACATTTCGTACTCGTATAACGAAATAAATAGACATCATCTAAATATATTTCAAAGTCAGTAGGATTGTAAAGTTCTATATAATCATTTGCTGTAATCCCATTGATTCGATTTCCAATTTCATTGATCTTTAAATATTTCCTTTTGTCCAAATCTCTATCTAAAGGTGGGAGTTTGCTCCATGTACTTAAATGAGGAATCGCATAAAAGCTACCTATAGGATCGTCTGGGGTTTGTGAAAAAAAACGAGATTCAATTCGAATTAAAGGAGATAAAAAATCAGGGTCTACACGAGTATACAAAGTTTTATTTCCTATAGAAGCGCTAGAATTGATGGCTCGCAGACCTCCATCTGCACGAAAAACGTTATAAAAAACACCTAAATATAAATCATAAATTTCCCTATCTTTCACAGGATTAGTGGGACCTGAAAACGGCTGGTATTCTCCTTGGTAATCTCTTGGTACACCTGCTGCATCAGAGACTTTTATGTCTATGTAATACTTATCAGCATACTTGTTGAAAGGTTTTGGTGGCTCAATGAAAATGTATCGCCTTCCTAAAAAGCCTAAGTCATTTGAAAATCCCACTCCTTTAATACAAGAGCGAGCCTGTTCTCCACATTCAGAGCTTGGACCTTGGCAACACATTTGTAACGGATTTGCATTTCTTGGATACACCCAAACTCCAATATAAGAGGCTTCCGTATAAAGGGGATTGGTTGCAAATTCTAAATTGTTAAGCTCAACTCGAATGTTTCCAATGCTATCAAAATACACATACCCTTGATCTAAAATAACATCTTTTTTAAAGAAACGAATGGCTTTTTTTTCAAGTTCACTTTCTAACTTTTCACAAGAGGTTATCAAGAAAATTGCAAGTAAGTTGAAAATAAATTTTAACATAAGATGAATTTCACAAACTTTTATTACAAGGAAATTAAATTCATTTTAAGATTTTATAAAAAACTTGTAGAATCTTCCTTGATTTAGAGTAAGACAAATTTTAATGAGATATAGTTTTAAGGTTCCTTGGACTTATCTTCTTTTGAAGTCTTTTTAGTGTTTAAAAGATTGAAAAGTAGTTTTTCTCTTTGAGAAACTTGCAAATCTTTCAAATCACTTGGAAGTAAAAGAGCTTTCAAGATAGATTTTGTTTTGCGTTCTTTGATTGAACATATCATAATTGAGAATGATTCTCAAAATCATAATTTTGTCAAGTATTTTTTAGTAAAAAATAACAAAAAATTTTTTTGATAAATTCATAATCTAACTTAGAAAAAGGTTTAAACGTGAAATTTTAAATCTTACTAAGGAAAAACAAGTCTTATCACAGAACACAAGTTTAAAACAAAGTTTTTTACTAGAATTAAAAAGTTTAAAAAGAATTAAATTTTTAGAACAGACTCTTTTGTTAAATGTGCAATTCTTTTGAGTAATTTTTCTACTCCAAGCAATGAAAAAAGGATTGGAAGTTCAAGCCCTTGTGTTTTACCTGTAGTGGCTACACGAATAGGCATAAATAAATTTTTTCCTTTCTGTTCTGTTTTTTTACCCACTTCTTCCATTAGATTTTTATAATCTTGAGGAGTCTTGGGATTTGAACTTTGGAGAAAATTATAAAATTCGTGAACAACGGTTTTGGCGTTTGCATTTTCTAAAATTTGTTTTGCTTCCTCATTCTCAAAATTTATTTCTACTCTGAAAAACTCTTCAATATAAGGAGGAGCTTGAGAAAGTCTATCTAAATAAACTCGAATTGAATAAACTATATCTCGTATAGTAGTATTATTTATATCTTTATATTCAGAAGGAATATTGGCTATCTCTAAAAATGGAGAAATTTCTTTCATAAGTTCATTCATTTCCATATCACAAATGTGCTTATTTGAAAGCCAATTTAACTTAGACTTGGGATTTAAATAATTTCCAAGTTCAACCGTCGTAAGTGAATTCAAGGAAACAGATTCCTTTTCTTCCTCACTCATTTTTTTAAATACATCAAACATAGCAGGAGACTTTGAACATCTTTCTATGTCAAAAATTCTTTCTAGTTTTTCCTTTTTTATATATTCTTGGCTATCTTCTGGACTCCAACCTAAAAGAGCAATATAATTAGCAAAACATTCATTTGTATAACCTAAATCTCGAAAAGCTAGAATAGAAGTTGCTCCAGCTCGTTTGGAAAGTTTTTTTCCATCTGTGCCTACAATTTCAGAAACGTGAGCAAATTGGGGTAGAGGAAATCCCAATGCTTCATAAATCAAAATTTGACGTGGAGTATTGGATAAATGCCCTACCCCTCTTATAACATGAGAAATTTTCATTAAATAGTCATCGATCACAACAGCATAATTGTAAGAAGGAAATCCATCTGACTTGACTATAATAAAATCTCCAATGAGCTTGGTATCAAACTTTACCTTGCCTTGGATGAGATCATCTACTATCACTTGTTTATGCGGTACACGAAAACGAATGGAATAAGGAACTTTGGCATCTAACTTTGCTTGGATTTCTTTTGGAGTCATGTTTGCATGAACTCCATCGTAAACGTTGGGAATTCCCATAGCATCTGCTTGTTTTTTCTTAGCTTCCAATTCTTCAGGCGTGCAAAAACAACGATAAGCTAAATTTTTTTCTAGTAAAAGATTAGTAAATTTTTTATAAATTTCTAAACGCTCTGATTGACGATAAGGTCCGTATTCTCCCCCTATGTCCGGTCCTTCGTCCCAGTGTATACCCAACCATTGCATGGACTCTAAAATTGTTTTTTCTGAATCTAATGTGGATCGGTCTTGGTCAGTATCTTCAATTCTTAAAATAAATTTACCACCTTTTGCTTTGGCATATAAATAATTAAACAGAGCAGTCCTTGCTCCTCCAACATGTAAAAAACCAGTGGGAGATGGTGCAAAACGAGTTCTAATTTCCATTAGTTTTCAGATTTTTTTTATATAGTAAAATTGGAAACTGATTTTTTAGAAGAGTTAGCTTATCTAATGAATTTTTCTCAAAAGAAAAATTATTTTGTATATCTAAAAAGT
>CALDSP010000211.1 GCA_937924465.1 uncultured Leptospiraceae bacterium | reverse complement strand
ACAAAGAAATTGCAGCCAAAATTCCAGAATTAATCCAAAGAAATTTCTTTCACTTTGAAATAAAAGGTCTTACAAGAGATACAAGAGACACTATCTCAAATTTTATCAACGCTCTCTTGGAAAGAATTGGAGCCGATCCTTTGTCCTCTTTTCATTTATTCAGTGGACTTATGGAAGCTCTTCTCAATGCAGTGAAAGGAAACATTCGCTATACAATTTTTAAAACGGAGTTAATAAAAAGAGTTCAAGAAGTCACTTCTTCTAATGAAGACTTAGAACAAATTGTAGATGTTATTTTGAACACTAGTGCTCTACGAGATGCCATGCAGCGCTACGTAGTTCCAGATAAAATCAAAAGAGATGTTCAAACCATCCTAATGCTGGAAGAGAAAATTCGAGTAAAAAAACAAAAACTCTCTCCAAAAGATAAAGAACTTCTCACTATGATTCGAGAACAAATCAAAAAAGACAATAGGCGAATTGACATAAAAATTCGTTTAAATGATGAAAGACTTTATATTCGTATTCAAAATGATGCTCCTGTTATGGATATTGACATGGAAAGAATCCAGCAAAGTCGCCAAAAACATTATGAATTGTATCAGCAAGGTAGATCCTCTGATTATTTCCGTCCCGAATTTATTGATGAAAAAGAAAGTGCTGGTTTTGGAATCGCCATGATTGATGAAGGCTTTTATAATATGGGTCTAAATCCTTTAGAATATTTTACCTATATGCAAGGACAACACTCCACAACAGTGCACTTGTACTATCCTTTAGATAAACTTCGCGCAGGTGCGTTTGCTGCTTTTATGTGAAATGAATTTAGTAAAAAAAACTAGAATACTTGTTCGTTCCAATTATTTCCAAAACTTCATTACCTTCATTATTATACTCTCTGGGATTATGGTGGGTTTAGAAACTTATCCCTCTATATCTGCATCCTATTTAGAAATTTTTGATTTTCTAGACTTATTGTTTATTTTAATTTTTACTACAGAAATCTTTCTAAAAATTTTCAGTCATGGAAAAAAGTTTTGGAAATTTTTTTATGACCCATGGAACTTATTTGATTTTTTTATAGTAGCAATTGCTCTCTTGCCAATTCATGCGGAGTTTATTACGGTACTTCGCTTATTAAGAATTCTTAGAATTCTTAGGCTAGTTCGTTTTTTACCTAAACTTCAAATGATTGTAGGAGCCTTATTAAAAAGTATTCCTTCCATGGGATATATAGGATTACTCTTGTTTTTAATGTTTTATATGTATGCAGTAGCAGGTGTTTTTTTATTCTCTCAAAATGATCCATTTCATTTCAAAGATTTACAAACCACATTTTTAACTCTCTTTAAAGTTGTTACTATGGAAGGATGGATTGATATACTCCATATTCAAATGTATGGATGTACGAACTATTATACGGAAGACTATTTAAAAGAATATTGTAAACATCCCGAACAGTTTCCTCTCATATCTCCGTTTTACTTTATTACATTTATACTTTTTGGAACTATGATTATATTAAACTTATTTATTGGAGTTATCTTGAAAGGAATGGAGGAAGCTCAAGCCCAAAGACAAATTGAAGATAGTATGGGAGAATCTAAAAATTTTGATTTAGCTCTTGAAAAAGAAATTCAACAGTTGGAACAGCAAATGTTTCAAATCCAAGAAAATTTAGAACGTCTAAAATATCTTACAAAACGAAAACTTCGTCAATAAACTTCAAATGGAACAAAGCAATATAAAACTTTTAACTTATTATTCTAAAGCTAGTTTTACAATTTCTTCTTGTTCTTTTAAATGAGCCTTCAATTGACCCACAGCAGGGCTGGCTGAGGCTTTTCGTCCAACGTAAGTAACACTTCCACACTTACCTATAATGTTATCTAGCTCTTCTTTTATATAATGCCATGCACCTTGGTTTTTTGGTTCTTCTTGTACCCAAAGATATTTATTAGCATTTTTAAATGTTTGAAAAACATACTTTACTTTTTCTACTGGAAATGGATACAGTTGTTCAATTCGAACAAGTGCTATATCCATTTTATTTTCTTTGTTTCTTGCATCCAATAAATCATAATAAACTTTTCCAGTGCAAAAAATAATTTTTTCTACTTTGCTAGCTTCCACCTTAGTATCTGTAATCACCTCATTAAAAGCACCTGACGTAAAGTGTTCAATTGAAGATATTGCTAACGGATGACGAAGAAGACTTTTAGGAGTCATAATTACAAGAGGTTTTCTATATTTTCTTAGCACCTGACGTCTTAAAATATGGAAGTATTGTGCTGGAGTAGTACAGTTTGCTACAGTCATATTAAACTCTGCACAAAGTTGTAAAATTCTCTCTAATCTTGCGCTTGAATGTTCAGGTCCTTGTCCCTCATAACCATGGGGTAATAAAATTACAAGACCACTTCTTCTTTGCCATTTAATCTCTGAACTAGAAATAAATTGATCAAAGATTACTTGAGCTGTATTGGCAAAATCTCCAAATTGCGCTTCCCACAAAACAAGAGCATGTGGATCAGCTAGAGAATATCCATATTCAAATCCTAAAACAGAATATTCAGAAAGAGAAGAATTGATTACCTCTAAACTACCTTGTTCTGAAGAAATATGAGCCAGTGGGGTATAACGCTCATTTGTATGAATATCTACAAGAACAGCGTGCCTATGTGTAAAGGTTCCTCTTTGGGAATCTTGTCCAGAAAGTCTCACTCTTTTTCCTTCATAAAGCAAAGTGCCAAAAGCAAGTAATTCTCCAAATCCCCAGTCACAGGGTATTTCTCCCTTCCCCATTTTCATGCGGTTTTCCATAAGTTTAATGAGTTTAGGATTGGGAGTAAAATCTTTGGGCCAAGTATTCATTGCAGTTGTAACTTTTTCAATGATGGATTTTTCTACAGCAGTGTTTGGTTCTTCTTTAGTAGGTTCTAAAGAAAGTCCAGTCCATACTCCCCCCATTGTATCTACTTGCATTTTAATGTCTTTATTCTTAACTTCATTGAAGGAGTCTTCTAGCCATTGCTTCACTTCACTTTTAATTTTTTCTAACTCTTCTTGGGTTATATCTCCCGATTCAACAAGTTTTTTTTCATAAATTTGAACAGTAGGAGGATGATTCTTTATAACATTATACATGTAAGGTTGAGTAAAAGCAGGTTCATCTGTTTCGTTATGTCCTAACCTTCTATAACAAATTAAATCAATAATTACGTCTTTATGAAATTTTAATCGAAACTCTAAAAGAAGTTTCACTATTCGATAGGCTGCTTCAGGGTCATCTCCATTGATATGAAAGATAGGAATTTGAAAACCCTTTGCTAAGTCAGATGCATATAACGTTGAGCGCGATTCATTTGGTAATGTTGTAAACCCAATTTGATTATTTATGATGATGTGAAAAGTTCCACCCGTTGTATAACCTTCTAAATTCATAAGATTCAAGGTTTCAGCTACTACACCTTGTCCAGCAAACGCCGCGTCTCCATGAAGTAAAATAGGCATGTACTTTTCGCGCTGCGCATCCTTGTAAAGAGTTTGTCGAGCTCGAACATTTCCTGTAACCACTGGATCTATTGTTTCTAAATGACTTGGATTAAATAAAAGAGAAAGCTTAACTTCTTTGCCTGATTGAGTTTTTATATTTTGAGAGTATCCTAAATGGTATTTTACATCGGAGTAACTTAAATCTTCTCCTGCTTTTTCTTCAAATTCTGCAAAAATCAAACTAGCAGGTTTTTGTAAAGTGTTTACAAGCACATTGAGACGTCCCCGGTGAGCCATTCCAATAATAAGCCCATCCATATTATGGGAGCCTGCCTCTTCAACGATTGTATCCATTAGTGGAATAAGAGTTTCTCCTCCTTCAAGAGAAAAACGCTTCTTCCCAACAAATTTGCGAGCTAAGAAATTTTCAAAGTAATCAGCTTGGTAAAGTTTACGAAATAAACGAAGCTTGGTTTCTTTAGAAAGTGGATAAGAATTTGCAGTAGCCTCCATTTTTTGTTGAAGCCATTCTCTTTCTTCTTCATTGTATATATAATATTGCTCACAGCCAATGGTTCCACAGTATGTTTTTTCATACCAATCAACAACATTTTTCAGTTTTGTTCGACCTAGAGTCGGATTCCCTGTGTCTACTTCTGACTCCCAATCTTCTGGACGAAGGTTTTGTAATTTTTGATCAATAAAAGTTCTATTCGGTTTCAGAATTCCAAGAGGATCTAGTTTAGCAGCTAAATGTCCCTGACGCCTATAAGCATTCAGTAGATTAATAATCCCCATTTCCTGTAGGCCTGAGGCATTCGCATCTTTAAAGGGATTGCGAGCTCCCCCATTTGTGGAAGGAGAAGACGTCACTAAATCTAACTCTTTAAAGAATACTTGCCAATCTTCAGAAACGGAATTTGGATTTTTTAGATAATTTTCATAAAGCTCTTCTAATAGTATACTATTTTCCCCATAAAGACTCATAAATTGTAATGTATTTTGCATGATTTACCTCTCTTATGAATGAATAGACCATTTTCCAACTGCCATAGCGGCCTCTCGTAAAACTTCAGAAAGTGTAGGATGTGCATGACATGTGCGCGCAACGTCCTCTGCAGTAGCTCCAAATTCAAAAGCTAAAGCAACTTCCGCAATCATATCCGAAGCTCTAGGACCTACAATATAAACCCCTAAAAGTCGATCTGTTTTTTTATGGGCAAGAATTTTAACTTGTCCTTCACTTTCATTCATTGCTTTGACTCTGCCATTTGATTTAAAAACTGCACGTCCAACAACATAATCAATTCCTTTTTCTTTTAACTCTTCTTCTCCGTATCCCACCCAAGCTACTTCGGGCCATGTATATACAATCCAAGGAATTGCTAAATAATTTACATGACCAGCTTGCCCATTTATAATTTCAGCCACAGCAATGCCTTCATCTTCAGCTTTATGAGCTAGCATGGGTCCATCAATTACATCCCCAATAGCATAAATATTTGGAATGTTTGTTCTGTATGTATGAGGATCCACTTGAATTCTTCCACGATTTGTAAATTGAATTCCAAGCTCCTTCGCACCCAAACCTTCTACATAAGGCTTTCTTCCTACAGCAACCAAAACCACATCTCCCTTGAACTCAATTCCATCTCCTTTAGAATTGATTGCCTTTAAAATAACCTCATTTTCTTTTTTTTCAATTCCAATCACTTTATGTTCAAAATAAAATTTTAATCCTTGTGATTCATAAATTCTCTGTGCCAAGCTAGACATTTGCCTGTCGGCTGTTCCAAACAATTTCGGTAAAAGTTCAATAATACTGACTTGAGCACCTAACCTAGACCAAACAGAGCCAAGTTCCAAGCCAATCACTCCCGCTCCAATAATGAGTAAATGTTTGGGAACGCTTGGAAAATTGATAGCATGGTCGGAGGTAACAATTTGTTTTCCATCTACTTCAAAACCGGGTAGGTCAATTGGAACTGAACCAGTTGCTATAACAATATTTCTAGATTGAATTGTTTGAGAGCTTCCATCTTCTTTTTGGATAAAAATTTCTTTGTTTGAAACTAATTTTCCATGCCCATGAAAGCGCTCTACTTTATTTTTATTCATGAGCCAATCCACACCATCACAAACTTCCTTTACAACTTGATCTTTACGAGCTAAAAGTTTTTTTAAGTCAAGTTGAATATCTTTTACATGAATTCCATGATCAGCAAGTTTATGATGAGTATGATAAAAATGTTCTGAAGAATCTAAAAGTGCCTTAGAAGGAATACAACCTATATTTAAGCAAGTTCCACCTAACGTCCTTCTTTTTTCAATGATAGCAACTTTCATACCAAGTTGAGCCGCTCTAATGGCACACACATAACCACCAGGACCTGCTCCAATAATTGCAAGATCAAATTCTTTCATTTTTATGCCTCTAACAATAATTTATTAGGCTCTTCCATACATTCTTTTATTTTAACTAGGAATTGAACAGCTTCTTTGCCATCAATGATTCTATGATCATAAGAAAGCGCAACATACATCATAGGACGAACGACTATTTCGTCGTTTACGACAACAGGGCGTTTTACAATATTATGCAATCCTAAAATTCCAACTTGTGGAGGATTTAAAATAGGAGTAGACATCATAGAACCATATACCCCTCCATTTGAAATAGTAAACGTTCCACCTTGGAGTTCTTCTAAAGCAATACTTCCATCCCTCACTTTACCCGCTAATTTTACTATATCTTGTTCAATTTGTAATATAGATTTTTGATCAGCATTTCGAACAACTGGCACAACCAAACCCTTTGGTCCTCCAACAGCAATCCCTATGTCATAATAATGTTTATAAACAATGTTATTGTCTCGAATTTCTGCGTTTACTACAGGGAAAGCTTTTAAAGCTGCAATAGCTGCTTTGGTAAAAAATCCCATAAAACCAATAGAAACATTATGAGATTCTTTGTATTTATCTTTGTATTGAGTTCGTAAATTCATAATAGCAGACATGTCTATTTCATTAAAGGTGGTTAAAATTGCGGCTGTTCTTTGTGCGCTAACTAATCGTTCAGCAATAGCACGACGCAAACGAGTCATTGGAACAATTGTTTCTTTTTGGGAAGCAGGGAGAGTTTCAGTTTTAATTTGCTCAATTTTTTTCTCTGTTGGAGAATTGGTAGATGGAATAAAAGAGGAAGTAGTAGTTGTCGTTGTTGTTACTACATTTTTCTTTTCTAAGTGAGCAATTACATCTGGCTTGGTAACTAGCCCTCGCCTACCTGTACCTTCTACATCTTCTGGCTTAAGATGGTTCTCTGCTAACATTTTTCTAGCAGAAGGTGTAGTGGATACTTCATTTGTAGCAGGAGTATGAGTTTGTGTAGGTATTGTTTTTACCCCATCTGAGGATTCTTCTATTTTTCCGATCACTTCTCTAACTCTAACTACATCTCCGACTTGTTTATTTAGCTCTTGGAGGATTCCCTTAGAAGGAGCGCGTACTTCCATTGTGACTTTATCTGTCTCAAGTTCTGCTAAGACCTCATCTGCCTCAACAGCATCTCCAATTTTTTTTGTCCAAGAAATAAGGGTGGCCTCTGTGATGGATTCTCCCATTTCGGGAACTTTGATTTCAATTGCCATATGATTACCTACCTGTTAATGTGAAACCTTAAGGATAGTCTGCAGAAATACCTTAAAAAAGCAAATAGAAATAGTTTTTCATTATTCAACAATTTTAATTTTTTGTTCATAAATTTTCCAATCTAAAGGATGAAGATCACTTGTAAGCCTTCTAAGCCATTGAAACTTAGCAAGAGATTCATTTTCTCTAAAATTTCTAGAATGTAGTTTTGAAATTTTTACTTTAGATACAATTAAATAAAAAATTTCTTCTCCTGTATCTTCTTCTACTTGGAATTCATAACTTGCTTTTAAACTTGGAATACGATATGTTCCTTTCATAAGATAATTTTCAGAGTCTTCGGAATTTGGAAACAATAAATGTATAGTTCCGCTTGTTGTTTGGTTTAAAATATAAATATAAGAATCCTTACTTAATTCCACTTTAAAGAAAATTAAAGATTTAGGAGTATAAACAGTCTTATTGGTTTGAAAAACTTCAGATGAATAAAGATAAGAATACGACAAAATCAAAAATAAAAATAATGTTTTATAATTCATATCATTCAGAAAATCATTGAAATATTTTATTAAAATAAAATGAAAAGATTCATATTCACAAAATCAAACTTTTTCAAAATTAAAATAATGCAGAGAATGAAAGAGCTTGCTAATTAAAAAATGATCTATGCTTGGAATATCCATATGCATAATTTGTAAAAAATCAAAGACTTTTTCAACGGCTTCAGTCTTATCTTTTTTCATTAAAAAATCAATCAAAACCAAACAAAACATTTCTAAAAATTCAGAGTACTGAAAATCCTCTTTCCATTCGTGATGTAAATCTTTATAACCTCGAACCCAATTTTCTAATTCAATTAAACTAATAGGATTTTCTAGTCCCATATCTACTTTCTGAATCAGTAATTCTGTAACTGAACTAGGAACATTAGTAGGAGCAA
>CALDSP010000210.1 GCA_937924465.1 uncultured Leptospiraceae bacterium | reverse complement strand
AGTATATTGATTGGAGGAGTGACGTTTTCGGGCTCTCTGATTGCCTATGGAAAACTCTCTGGCAAAGTTACGGCAAAAGCTGTTGTATTTACTGGACAACACCCTATTAATTTAGTTTTACTTCTGATTGCTGTGGGACTTGGGGGCATTTCTATATTTGATACAAATCCAAATTATTTGTATTCTTTGGGAGGTTTATCTTTACTTCTTGGAGTTTTGCTTGTTATCCCAATTGGAGGAGCAGATATGCCAGTAGTCATTTCCCTTTTAAATTCTTATTCTGGAATGGCGGGTTGCGCTACTGGGTTTATATTAAACAATTATGTTTTGGTGATTTCGGGAGCTTTGGTTGGTTCTTCTGGGATTATTTTAACCAATATTATGTGTAAAGCAATGAATCGCTCTCTTATCAATGTCTTACTCGGTGGATTTGGTCAAACCGTAGGAGGAGGGGATTCTAGTGGTGGGGGTTATGGTGGACGCAAAGCAAAAGAAATTGGATTGGAAGAAGCCGCAATGATGTTTGACAATGCCTCTAGTGTAATTATAGTTCCGGGTTATGGGATGGCAGTGGCTCAAGCCCAACATGCAGTGAGAGACTTAATGAAGCTTTTAGAAAAAAAAGGATGCCAAGTTCGTTTTGCAATCCATCCTGTAGCAGGGCGTATGCCGGGGCACATGAACGTACTCTTAGCAGAGGCAGAGGTACCTTATGACAAAATGGTAGAAATGGATCATATAAACGCAGACTTTCCCAATACAGACATTGTTTTAGTGGTGGGAGCAAACGACATTGTAAATCCTGCAGCCCGCAACAATCCACAGAGTCCTATTTATGGTATGCCTATTTTAAATGCTGATCAAGCTAAAATGGTAATTGTGAGTAAACGCAGTATGGCAGCTGGATATGCTGGAATTGAAAATGAGTTGTTTGTTCTAGATAATACATTTATGCTATTTGGAGATGCAAAAAATACAATTTCCAAATTAGTCCAAGAAATTCAACAACTCTAAAAACCAATGCAAAAGGATGCCTATGAGAATGACTAAGGATTACCTTGAAAACTTTTCTAATGAATCCGGTGAAATGGAAATCTTTAGTCAGATTTATAGTTTTTTAATACAAGAAGGATTTTTTTCTATTTTGCAAGATGGAGACTGTCAAAGTTTTCATGAAAAAATTTATGAAATTGTAAAATATCCCCATGGATTAGGGATAGCTTTATGTATTTCTCCCATTGTGAATGTGGCTGGAACTATTTTACTTGCAGCCAAAGAAAATGGTAGTAGTATAGCTGAAAAGGTTTTAAATAAAATTTCTAATGGAGAAATCATTCCAGCAGTTGCTATTTCTGAAGAAAATTGGCAAGGTAGACTAAGCAAAATCAAAACTACTCTTATTCAAAACAATTCCTACTTTGTTTTAAATGGAAAAAAATCTTTTGTAACAAATTCCCATCCAGCAACTCATATTTTAGTTGTGGCAAAAGAAAACGAAAAGCACAAAGTAGTTCTTGTACCCAAGATGGAAAAGGGAATTTTTTTAGAATCGTTTTTCTTGAGTTTTGCAAAAGAAGCAACTCACGCTAAAATAAATTTTGAAAATGTAGTTATCTCTCCTGAATGGATTCTTCCGTTAGATTACTCAACTTGGGGAGAAAGAGCTAGGTTAAGTGAAATGTTTACTTTAGCATATATATTAAATTCTTATATTCGAACTACAACTCATAAACTTATCCAAATTGCTTTGGAACGTGGAATTTGGAAAAATGATTTTCAAGTTCAAAAAAATACTTTTGAACTTTTTCAAGTTTTAGATATGCAAAAACTATATTTAACAACAATTACAAAAGAAAGGTCGGGAAAAAACTTTTTAATGTATCCTTTAGAAAACAAATATCCTTTTGGCTTGTCGATTATCATTCAAAGCTTTTTAAACTTTTGGAAAAATGCTTTTTCAAAAGAAACCTTTATAGAAATGTTTCCCGATTCACAAATTTTATTTTTAAACCAAATAGAAGAAGATTATAATTTCAAAAAAGCAGTTCGTTCTTTTTTTCAACATCTTTTTCAAATTACAGGAGAACAATTTATAATAGAAATTTAATTGTTTGAAATCTCATTTTCTGATTCTGATTCCAAACTTAAATTGAACTTTCTATCTCGTCGACGGTAAATCCAATACAAATAAAAAATTAGTCCTGAAGTACTAAGTAAAACAAAAGTAACTAAATGTTGAGCAGTGGCAAAAATGAAACCTTGTTTAGAATCCAATCCAAGCAACAGAAATCCTGATATAATTGAACCATGATACACTCCAACTCCCGAGGGGGCAGAAGGAATAGCTAAACTAATTGCTCCACAAAACAGTAAAAAACCTAGCTCTAAATATCCAAGTTCTAAATTGATAGTAAGTGCGGTAGCTTTATGAGTTAAAAGATAACAAACCCAAGTAATTGTTGTATAAAATATAGGATATAAAAAATTTCTGAAATTTAAGAATTCTTTTAGATCTACAATATGAGTACTTACATGATGTTGAATAAATTCTTCTTTTTTGAGTTTCTTTCCTACTATATTAAGAAGTTTTAAAATAAAATTAGAGTGATAGCGTATAACGTAAAGCACAACTACCATACCTAATACAATGAGACTAGATACAGTAAACACAGCAAAACTGTTTTCCTTTGTTTTATGATAAGTTTGATAAATGGTAAACGAAATCATTCCAATGATAATAACAGAAATAAAGTCTATTACTTTTTCAATAAACAATTTAGATAAAAGATTCAAAGAACGAATTCCAGTTTCTGAACGAGAGTAGTAAATACGAAATAAGTCTCCCCCTCTTGCAGGAAGAATCATGTTTGCTCCATAACCAATGAAGCTGGAAGAAATAGCATGTTTAAGTTTGATTTGTCTCTCTAATAAGTAATACCATCGCACTGAAAAAAATACAGTTCCTAAGGTTTGAAAAAAAAAGGATGGAATCAAAAATATAAAGTTTGCTTTAGAAAAGACTTCTACAAATTCTTTGAAATCAAATTTATAAACTAAAACAATAATAAAAACTAAACTAATAAATATTCCAACAAAAAAACCTTTCATGTTTAACCTGGAGGCCAAAGTAAAAATCTACCAGAAAGCAAATGGAAATGAATATGAAAAACTGTTTGCCCTCCATATTTGCCTGTATTGTTTACTATTCTATATCCATCTTTTTCTAAACCTTCAATCTCGGCGTAGCGTGCCATAGTAGTTAAGATGTATCCAATTAAATCTTTTTCTTCTTTTGCTTCTGCAAGAGATACAATATGCCTTTTGGGAATAAACAAAACATGAACGGGAGCAACAGGATTTATATCTTTAAATCCCAAACACAATTCATCTTCATAAACAATGGTAGCGGGGATTTTTCTTTCAATGATTTTGCAAAACAAACAATTTGGATCTAACATAAATTCTCCTGAAACAAAAGAGAGGCAGCCCCTAAACTTCCTGCAACATTTAAACCCTTTTCAATTCTTGTATAATTCCAAAGTTCTGGAAATACAATTTTCTGCAAATATTCTTTTAAAGGAAGTTCTATTAAATCATAAGCGTTCGAGATTCCTCCAACCAAAATAATTTTTTCTGGATTTATAATATGAATGATACTTCTCAAGCATTCTGCAAAGATTTCTATGCCAAGTTGAAATACATATTTTGCATGAACGTCTCCAGCCTTAACTTTATCAAAAAATTCTTGAGCAGAGTTTAATTGAATTTTCGTTTGTTCGAAATATCTTCCTAAAAGTCCTTTAGTGCTAAAATAGCTTTCTGCACATCCTTGCTGTCCACAACCACAGAGAGCACCTTTATAAACAATGGTAATATGCCCTAGCTCCATTCCATTTCCTTTATAGCCATTGAAGAGTTTGCCTTCATATACCCAACCTGCTCCAAGTCCTGTCCCTAGGGCAACAACCAATAAGTTGTTCACTCCTTTTCCATTTCCAAAGTAGTACTCACCTAACGCTGCACAATTTGCATCATTATTGATGATGATGGGAATAGAATAATACTTTTGTAAGAAAGATTTTAGAGGAACTTGTTTTAAGTTTTTTAAATTTGCTGAGTGATAAATGATTCCAGTTTCTATGTCCAAAGGACCAGGAGTGCCGATTCCAATCCCATGCATTTTTTCTTTAGGAAATTTTTTTATAATCTCTAAGACACCAAAGAGAAATTCTTCGTTTGTCCAATTGGGATTTGTAACTAAGGATTCTTGTTGTAAAACTTCTAATTTTTGATTTAAAAGGGTGGCTTTGATACTTCCACCCCCTATATCAATCCCTAAATACATTTTTACTTAGCAAGCCATTTCATCATGCTTCTAAGTTTTTTTCCAACTTCTTCAATAGGATGACTAGCTCCTTTCTCACGAAGTTTTTGAAAATTAGGATAACCCGCTTTAGTTTCTTCAACCCATTCTTTTGCAAACTTAGATCCTTTGTCTTTTTGGATTTCAGAAAGAATTTCTTTCATGCGAGCTTTTACTCCCGAGTCAATGATTCTTGGTCCACGAGTTAAGTCTCCATACTCTGCGGTATCGGAGATGGAATATCTCATGCGAGCAAGTCCACCTTCATAAATCAGGTCAGTAATGAGTTTTACCTCATGCAAACATTCAAAGTATGCAATCTCTGGATCGTAACCTGCCTCTGTTAAGGTTTCAAACCCCGCTTGGATGAGAGCGGAAAGACCTCCACACAAAACGGCTTGTTCTCCGAATAAGTCAGTCTCTGTTTCTTCACGGAAACTAGTTTCGAGGATTCCCGCTCTTCCTCCTCCTACTGCAGAGGCATGCGCTAGGGCTTTTGCATGTGCCTTGCCTGTTGCATCTTGGTGAATTGCAATTAAACAGGGAACTCCTCCTCCCTCTACAAAAACTCGACGCACTAAATGACCTGGTCCTTTGGGAGCAACCATGTAAACATCTACATCTTTAGGGGGTTGAATGAGATCAAAGTGAATGTTGAATCCATGCGAAAAAACTAAAGATTTCCCAGCTTTTAGACCCGGAGCAATCTCTTTTTCATAGAGTTCTTTTTGAATTGTGTCTGGTGCTAAAATTTGGATGACATCTGCTTGTTTGGATGCCTCAGTTACATTATAAACTTCAAATCCAGCCTTTTTTGCTTCTTCTATAGACTTAGAACCTTCTTTGAGTCCAATAATCACTTTTAAACCCGAATCTTTCATATTTTGGGCTTGTGCGTGTCCTTGGCTTCCGTATCCAATTACAGCTATGGTTTGTCCTTTTAGTTCATTTAAATTGCAATCTTTATCATAAAACAGTTTTGCCATGTTTTCCTCTTGTGTAATAATTCCCTTATGTCAAAAAAATCTATGCAACGAAAATCACAAGATAAAAAGATATATGATCTTTTCCAAAACCTACTTTGTAGTAACAACGACATTTTCTTGAAAAGTTTAAGAATTGATTTATACAGAACCTCCGCTATTCGGTAGATTTTGTAGTAACTATTACAAGTCTTAGGAAAGTTCAAACTAGAATATTTAAAAAATTTTTATTTTCTTATATTTTTTTCGTATTTGTGCACTCTTTTTGAATAATGATTCACTCTTCTAATGCATGAAATATGAATATATCCTCAATGAAAAAAGACAAAGCCTTGCAATCAAACGAAAAAGAAAAACCGTTTCTACCCTTAGGATTCCCTCTTGGTTGAATTCTACAATGAAAAAGGGAATTCACAGATATGCTGGTTTGGAAAAATACTTGGGCATTCTACTAAAACGCTATCGATTTCTCTTATA
Organism: uncultured Leptospiraceae bacterium; assembly: GCA_937924465.1. Classification (GTDB taxonomy): domain Bacteria; phylum Spirochaetota; class Leptospiria; order Leptospirales; family Leptospiraceae; genus CALDSP01. Next base: position 8,173 of record CALDSP010000210.1, on the reverse strand, counting down.
TTCTGATTATTTTGAGCCATCTCAAAATCCTAAAACACAATACCAACAAAGAGGGTTGACTTATGTTACTTTTAAATTTCGTCCAGAGAATAGAGATTGGTTGGAACTTAAGATGTGGGGAGATGCTTTAGGTGTCTCTGCGACTTTGATGTTTGTAAGACTTTTAGAAATTGAGAAAGAAAATGAATCTGTCGTAAATGAAAGATCCTTTCGAACGTTTAGCATAGTTCTTACTACTTCGTATTATGCAAGAGTTCCCCAATTAAGGAAAGCACTGCGTAAAGGAAGAAGTATTTTAGAACGGTGGATCACATTCTACGAACCACCAGAGTAAGGTATAAAACCATCTAAAAAAAGTTTCCTATTGTATAAAATACTATCGTAACACAAAAATTTTTATCTGACATAGTTTATTCATTCGATCACTTATCAAAAAATGTTTTTCTTAGAATTTTTAGAAATAGATAGTAAAAAGTTCCAAACTTAAGCCTTACCTTTCATTTAGAAAGTTTGGAAAGTATTCATTCCATTAACTGCCCTGTCGTTTAAATTAGGAAAAGTCTCATTGGGTATGAATTGTTTTTGGTGAATAGAAATCAGTAATAAATGCTGTAGTTGTTACTACAAGTTTCGGGATGTGTTCCTGCGTTTGAAATGATTTAGATTACAGTAGTAAATTATATTTTTTTAGATTTTTGTCTCACAACCACCTTTTCACTAACTCTCCAGTTCATTATTGTAGTTGTTACTACAATCTACGTTGAGGTCAGGTTCGCACTATTGATGAGAGTCCCAAAGAAGATCCCAAAGAGGAACAAGAAAGCACAACAAAAACAAAGCAATAATCAAACTATTCGGAATGAAAAAATGAAAACCAAGAATATAACCCAAACAAGCAACTAAGAAACTATGAAAAAGTTTGGCTACAGTGTTATTTGGACAAGTTTTCGGATCGGTTATCATAAAAAAACTAAACAAAATTAAAGCTCCATTTTGAAGAGAGTGAAAAAATACAGAGAGTGAATAACCATAATGTAGTACACGAAAAAGGAGAAGTCCACAATATACCAAAAGAAAACTAAAACTCATAACAAACATACGAGCTTTAAAACTTACCCAAAGCCCAAATCCAAACAAAAGAAGAGTTAAAAACAAACCATGTCCCCATTGTCCAGAAGAACACCAAGTATTAGGGAAAATATAAATTCCTAAAACAACCCCAAGCATGGCAGGGTTAAAAATATGTTTCTCACGAATGCGAATTAAAAACTTAGATGAAATAGCTAAAAAACCAATCAAAGGATGCACCCAAAAATGTTCACTTCGTAAAAGTAAACTCAACCCCATAGAAGTAATCAAAGAATTTTCAAATCCAACCTGCTTTAAATTGAGTTTATAAATCCAAAAGGCTTGGGTTAAGTTTACACTCAAAACAGTAAGAAGAATTTGAACCCCATAGATAGGAAAATCTCTAAATCCAATTCCCAAAACAAGCAAAGCCAACATAAGAAAAAACTGTTGTATACGAAAACTCATATAAGTTTAATTTTCTTGTAAGTGTAAATTAAAGAGAAAAGTTTCAGCCTCTTCAAATTTTTCTTGAGCAGATAACTCTAAAACTTTATTGGCTAAACGTTGAGCGTCACTAAGACTTACTTTTGAAATTAATTTTTGAATTTTATTTAAGAAAGGCAAACTTACGGAAAACTCTCTAAACCCAAGCCCCAAGAGTAAAATAGTAAAGTTTACATCGGAGGCAAGTTCACCACATACACTAATAGGCTTGTTTTTTTGATTCGATTTTTCGGCAAGTTCCTGTAAAACTTTTAAAAATGAGTAATTCAAAGGATTATAAAGATGAGCAATCTTATGGTTGTTTCTATCTACAGCAACAAAGTATTGCAAAAGATCATTAGTACCTAAAGATAAAAAGTCTATATGTTCCAAAAATAAATCTACATTTAAAGCACTAGCTGGAGTCTCTATCATAATCCCAAGGCTAAATTCTCCAAAGGGAATTTTTTCTTCTAAAAGTTCTTTTTTGCATTCTTGGAGTAAATCCTTTGTAATTTTGACTTCAGAAAGTTCTGTCACCATGGGTAAAAGCAAATCAACTTTCCCAAAGGCACTGGCTCGTAAAATTGCTTTTAGTTGAACCTTAAACCACTCAGGATTTGTTAAACTATAACGAATTCCTCTTTCACCTAACGCAGGATTTTCCTCATGGTTGTTTACACTAAATTTATCTGCTCCAACATCAAAAGTACGTAAAACTACAGGTTTATCATGTAAACCTTGTATTATTTCTTTGTAAATATTGAACTGAAATTCTTCACTCAATTCATGCTTAGAATGAAGCATAAGTAAGGTTTCTGTTCTATAAAGCCCAACTCCATCAGCACCCAACGTCAAAGCAATAGGAATGTCTTCTTTGGATTCTAAATTTATTTTTAGATTGATTCTAGTTCCATCTAACGTAACAGGTTTTAATTTTTTTTCTTGTTTATTGACTTTTAGAGGATATTGGTATCCATACCGTTTTATTTGATTTATATTTGGATTTCGTATAACAAACCCATTGTCTCCATCTAAAAATAAAAACTCATCTTCAAGCACTTGAGACAGTAAATTTGGTAAACCAACCACAGCGGGAATTTGAAAATATCTTGCAAGGATTGCCATGTGCCCTGTTTTTCCACCACGTTCTGTGACAATCCCTTTTACCCATTTTTTATTTAAATTTAAAATTTGAGAAGCTGAAAGTTCTGTAGCAATTATAATAATAGGAGTGTCTAGATTTGCCAATAATTCTGAACTAGAAGTTTTCCCTAAAAGACTGTTCTCAATTCTTTTTCCCAAATCTTGAATATCGGCTGCTCTTTCTCGAAAGTATTCATCTTCTAGATTTTCAAAATTTTTAGAAATTTTTTGAATAACATGAAATAAAGCAAGCTCTGCTGTTTCCTTGTGCTCTTGAATTTGACGCTTAACGTTTTCAATAAGCACAGGATCATTTAACATAATGATTTGAGCTTGGAGTATGTCTTTTGGGATATCTTGTAAGTTTTTTTGAATGATTTCTGAAAGTTCTTGCTTTGTAGTTTGTAAAGCATGTAGAAATTTTTGAATTTCAAATTCAACTTCATTTTCTTGAATATGACGCTCAACGATCCAATGATCCCTTGAAACAATTTTTTGAATTTTTCCGTAAAACTTCCCTGGTGAAGCTGCAATTCCTTGTAGTTTGATTGGTTTCATTTCCCCGCCCATACTTTTTGCAATTATGCAAACAAAAAAACAATTTCCTTGGAATTTTTTTTTAGAAAGTTAATATTTTTCGATTAGAAGGAAAAAAATATAGCTTAAATTGGATACAAAAACATAAATTTTTTTTTCTCTAAATACAACAAAAAAATCTAAATTTTCCAAAGTTTTCTTGACATAAACAAGTATTTTTCAGTAGAATTTCATTTTGGATTTAGTTTCAAGAAAAATTGAAGCTAACCAAATAAATTTGTAAAGGGGAAAACGAATGATCAAAGTGGTCAAAATTTTTTCTGCTCTACTCTTACTTTCTTGGGTAGGGCTTTTCGCACAAGGTTCCAGTGACGAAGGAATGTTCAAAAACACTGGAAAAGCACGCCTTATTTTTGGGTTTCATTTGTTGTTTGATCCAAATGCTTTGGGAGGAACAGTCATCAAAGACGGTTTGGAAGCAGGAAATGCTAAGTTTGACGCCCAAGGCAACTACGTAGGGCAACAACAAGTCTTCATTCCAGACAACAAACTCATGGTTTTGCAGCATGTTACAGGGGGAGCTTTCCATGTAAAACCCGGTGGAGCCATGACAGGGGGTGGTCTCAAACTTGGTTATGAGAGCGACTTCAAAGACAACTTGTTTTATCGTGTGGCTTTGAATTTAACCACAAAAATTGCCGGGGGACACACAGTTGCTTCTTTTGGTGGATACAACTGGTACGATGTCTATTGGAACTTCCGTTCTTTAGTCATTCCTGCTTATTTGGGAATTAAACTCAACTTCGGAAAAACTTCTGCTTTCTATGTAGCTCCCGGTTTACATTACTTTAACGCTATGTGGCAAGTCAAAGGAACCAACGACGGAGAAGCCTTGGATGCAATGACAGGGGGAACTCTCTCTAGATCCCTACCTGCCGCCTCTGACGCTTTACGTCCTGCCGCCATTCGAGAAGACACCAAATTTTCCGCTACTGGACTGGGTTTAGGTTACCTAGTTGGTGCACACACAAAAATTACCGAAAAAGGCTTTTTATTTATAGAAGTGGAAACCCTCATTTCCATGAAACAAGCTACAGGGGCAACCAAGTCAAATGGAGGACAAAGAGGCTTAAGCCCTTATCCCGTATACCCTGTTTCTGTAGCTGGAAACTATTATACAATTGGTTACAAACACGAACTTTAAAAAGGAGAATTGAAAATGAAAGTTCTATCAAAAATTTCTTTACTAGTTTTGCTCATTGTAAGTTTTGTAAGCTGTGGAAAACGCATGCAAACAAGCTCCAACCCAGCCAACGCATACATACTAGCTGATTCCATCCGCCAAGCATCTACTGGAAACTGTGCCATTAGTATAAATTTGGAAAGTTTATACCATGGAAACATAGTCAAAACCGCAATAACTGACACTAAACTTTTCAACTATTCCAATTACAACGCTGCCACAGGGGAAACTCTCGCAAACAATACTGAGTTATTAAATCTTTCCTACAACCGAAAGTTTGATGCCTTCTGGAGCAATGGAGGGGCTTGGAATGAGGACACCCGAAAAGAGGCTTTAAAAAAAGCTGCTTCAGTGGTCAATGCCGCCAGTGTGCTAGGAGCGGCTTACGTGATTGCACAGGGAATACCAGGAGGACCTTCAGTGGCTTGTTCCGTCGCCAATACTCAATATGTAGCAGCTGTGGAGGCCTACTACAATACGTTTACAGAGGCAGAAAAAACTGTAATGAATACGATTGGTTTCTCTGCTGCTACTAGTCCTAGTTCTAATTATAGTTCTATTAGTATTCCAAACTTTACTGCATTGCAAGGGGCCCTGACGACTAGTTGTTCTACAATAGCATCACCATCCTCTCCTGTTGATGTTACTAAGCTTGCTAGTGCCTACCTAGCTGGGCTTTCTCGAAAAAAGGGAGCTGCTCTTCTGGCTTGTACTCGCATTCCACGTTCAGGGTGTAACTTTGGCTCTCTCACCACAGCTTCTTTAGAGGATGCAAAAAAATTCCAAGCGGCAGTGTATGAAGCTCTCCAAAACAATGGAGATTGCAGAAAACCCACAGACTCTTTCATGATCAACAATGCCGACAAATTCTTTAAGGGCCTAAGTGCAAAAGATGAACTCAAAGCAGCAGGAATTACTTTCAAAGGTGGAATGCAAATCAAAGACGATGGCACTAAACTCTCAGAAGGGTCTAAAGACTCTTTTTCAGACACTTCAGGCAACAACATTCTCTATGCAAAAAAGGCGTATCCTTTGTCCTCTGCTTTGGCTAGTGTTTCTTCTAGCTTTTTAGATGCCTTCCCACTCAAAGAAGGAAACACACCCTACAATGACGAAACTTTCAGTGGAGGCTCCAATGTAAACGCCAAACCAGTGGAATCCTGTGACACTCTAGGACTAGCAATGAATCCTAGTCCCGGAGCAGGTGACAATCTCCGTAAAAAACTCACTCCTCCTGCAGAGATTGTCTATTCTCTTTCTGTAAATGGAGCGGCAGCTGCTTCGTATGCTTCTATTGTTTCGCCTTTTAGTCCTAATGCAATTGCTTGCAATAAAAGCTTTCGAAAAAAATTCCAAGTGCCTCCCTCCCTCAATGAAAAACTGCCAGACTTAGATGTTCCCTTTGGAGATGGGGGAGCCACTGGACTTACAAGTCTTTGTGTTTATGGAAGAGATGCCACCACCGTGAGCACAATTAAAGGAATTTTGGGTACTTCCACCTCCTCTACCAACCCTGCAATTATCCCTGGAATTGATGCTTGTCCAGCCTCTGCAAGAGAGGGAGCCTCTACTTTTGCAAACGAAGGTTTGAATTCCATTACAAATTCTTTCCCTTTTAAAGAATAGTTATTTACACAACCCACAGTCTCCCCTGTGGGTTTGTTTTTTCAAAGAGATCTCTATTCATCTATTCCATAAAAAAAATCATAAAAAAACTACCTTGTAATTTTTTAGTAATTTTACAAAGTTCTAATTACACAAGGAGAAAAATTTATGATTGATTTCCAAGGCAATGAAGAATCTGAGATTGATAAAACTATTTTAAAACACATCAAAAATGACAATCAAGAAAAAGATTTAGATTTAACAACCTCTATGGCTTTCAATTTTGTGGTGTTCAATACACAAGGAGAAATCCTTACAGCCTCCAATGGTTTTTTATCTTTAGTTGGACTCACTCATGAAGAAGTAGAAGGTAAAAACCTAAACTCAATTTTTTATAATCCAATGGATACCAAAAAATTTTCTAATCACTCCAAAGAAGATGAATTCTCTAGTGGAGGGATTGAATTAAAACATAAAAACGGAAATAAAATATATACAATTTTTTACAACAACTACAATTCAGAAATGCATGTGAATTTAATGTTTTTTATTGCTGCCTAGTGCAGTGAAAACGGGTCAGTTGTTGAAAGCTTTCTTTTTTAATACAAGAATAGTTTTGTTCGGCAAGTTCAGAAAACATTTTGGTTTGGTTATATTGATAAATTTTATTTTGCTTAGCAAATTCTTCTTCAAGGAAAAATACGCTAAATTCTTGAAAAGGATTTTTATTTAAAATTTTATAAAATTTTTGAATCTGATTTAAAGACTCTAGGCTAAAAATCTTTCTATTCAAATACTCAAACCCTACAAATCCCGAACTGGCGCGTGACGTAAAAATCCAAATATGAGTTTCTAAGTTTGAAAAATAAGTTTGATACTCACGAACGTTTTTAAAGCCAAACTTGAGTGTTACCAAAGAAACAAAACTTATAAGAAAACTCCAAACAATGAAAGAATAAGGAAATAACTTTTTAAAACCATTTTTAAAAACTAAGTCCAAGTTTGCATTCAAAAGAAATAAAAGAGGAAAAACCAAAATAGATAAATACCTTCCAGTGACAGAGATTCCATTATTGGGTGCGCTAAGCCCAATTCCTAAAATGAAAATCACAGAAAATACTATCAAAAATTGATAAATTTTAGAAAGAGTTTTATAATGTTTTAGAAGTAAAAAAAGAGTAAACAACAAAATAGGAGAGTAAAAGAAAAAACCAAACTTAGGTAACCCATATTCTATTCTAGTAAAAACAATATCTAAAAATATAGTGAACTTTTCTAAAATGTTTAATTCATGCTCGGCATAATTTACAAAATATCTTGGACCTAGAATCAACCCACATTCTAAGTAATTAAAAATTCCAAATATCAAAAATATACTTATAAAACAAGCAAAGCCAAAAGATAGCTCAAAAAAAGAAAGAGTAAATTTTTTCAAAACCATAAAAGCAAATAAACTGAAAACTAAGCATACATAAAAAACCAAAGCCTCCAAACGAAACCAAACAGCAAGTCCAATAAAGAAAGAAGAGTAAACAAAAAATTTTTTATTATTGACTTCAAGAAATTTTATAAAAAAAAGAAATCCAATACAAATAAGCAAAAGAAAAATAGGATTTTCGCTTAAATCAAAACTAATAGGAAAAACCACAGTTCCAAAAAGAAAAAGACTTAAACTAAGGTTACAAAAGTTTAAAAATTTTTTTAGTAAAAATAAAATAAAAAATAAAACCAAAGAATTTGTAAAAGGAAGTAAAGAAACACTAAGAGGCAGTAAAGAATAAACAAAAGCAAATGCAATAGGATACTGCGAAAAAATTTTTTTATTTAAAGAGAATACAAATTGTCTTGGCATAGGTTGAAATTCTGCTAGTTCATCCAAATCTTTTATGGGATAATAAAACTCCAGAGTGGAATAGTTGCTTTTTCTTAAAGACTCAATTTGAATTCCTTTGACTAAAGGATCTGAAACAAAACTATATTGCACATCTACAAAGATTTGAAGTAAGAAAAATACACAGGACAAGAAAGCTGGAAAAAACATTCCTACATTTACAGATATGACAATTATGGAACTAAAAAATTTTAAAA
>CALDSP010000209.1 GCA_937924465.1 uncultured Leptospiraceae bacterium | reverse complement strand
ATTTTCAAAAACTAAAGAGACAGAGATTTTATTATTGTGTTCTTTTAAATTAGAAACTCCAACTAGAGGATAAAGATTAGAATTTTCAGAAACCCTAAAAGCTTCTCTGCGAATTCCTGTTAGATCTTGATTGCTTCTGTTTTTTACTCGTAAATATAAAGCCACTCTTGGAAAATTCATTAGATCTATTCTTTCTATGAAAACGTTTAGATTTGAAGTAAGAGAATTTTTAGGAGAGAATAAATCTACTCTGTGTCTATCGTAATCTATAATATACAAAGAACCTATATAATCGGAGGTGGTAGCAAAGGGACGAAGAATTTTAGTAAACTCTCCATTAGTATCGCGAAAATTTGTGATTTTAGTCCACTTGTCTTTGGAAGGGTTGTAAATTAAGACTCCATTTTGTTCATCAGAAACAAACATTCTTCCATCGAAAAATCTTACTGACCTTGGTTTAAATATGTTTGAATGAGTAATTTCCTTTATGTAGTTTCCTTCATCATCGTAAACAACGATTCGTCTGTTCCCTCTGTCTACAACATAAATTTCTTCATTTTCAATTGTAATACCATAAGGAAAGATAAGTTTGCCTTTATCTTTTTTTCCAAATTCTAAAACAAATTTTCCATCTAAAGTGAATTTTTGAACTCTTCCATTTCCAGAGTCTACAATATAAAGATATTCATTGTTTGAAATAGCTATTCCTGTAGGTCCATGAAATAAACCCGGTGCTATTCCTTGTCCTCCAAATCGATCTAGAAATCTACCTTTTGTGGAAATTTTATATATAAAATTAGAGACTAAATCACTTACATATAAAGTGTCTTTGTATATTGCTATATTAGAAGGTCCGTCAAAAGTACGACCAATTCCTCCTTTTATATTTGCAACAGGAAGTCCATTTGGATCAAATTTAACAACATTGGTTGTTTCATTTCCTATTATATATAAATATCCTTCTTCATCTACTGCTGCATCAGTAGGGTTTCGAAATCTGTATCCACGAAAAGCATCTCCTGAAATGTGTTTATAAAAAGTGAGTCCATCTTTTCTACCATAGCCCGAGATTCCTAAACGTAAAATTTCCGCTCTATTTTTCCAAATAGGATTCATTTTTTTTCGTTTCTCAATAATTTCGAGTTCAGAAAGGCTTTCTTGCCACTCACCACTAAGATAGTATGCATCAGAAAGCATTTTTCGGGCTAAGTAAAAATCTTCCATGACGTTGAGCGATGATAAAAAACTTTCCTTTGCCGCTCCATATTGATAGTTGTTTAATTGTAAAATTCCTTTTTTAAAAAAGGTTTTTGCTTGTTCTTTTCCTATTCGAAATTCAGGGAGTTCTTCTGCAAATGTGTAAGAGAAAAAAAACAATAAGCAAAAAAAGGAAAAGTTTTTCACTAACATGAAAGTAAAACGTATAAGTTCTTTACTCAAGGTTTTCTGAAGTTTCCTCTTCATTTGCGTTTATGATGGTTGGAGTTGCGGATACATCACTAGACGAGTGTCGATTGAGTTCATGGAAAACGCGGATTGCTTTTTCAATAGTTTCTGTGTTTATTTTAGCTAATTTATATACATTTAAAATATTATCTGTAACAGCATTTGAGGAGCGAACCATAGAATTAGTCAACTTTCCAATTTCATTGAGTTCGTCTAGCTGTTCTTTAATGGCATCTTCCATAGCTGTTTGACTGTTTTTGATTTGTAAAACTAAATTATTAATTTCAGACAAAGCATTGATAGCCTCTTTTGCATCATTGAAAAAGTTTTCAATTTTTCCACGAATGTCTTCTGCAATTTTAAAAGTTTCTTTAGAAAGTTCTTTAATTTCGTTTGCAACAACTGTAAACCCTCTCCCTGCTTCTCCTGATCGAGCTGCTTCAATACTTGCGTTGAGTGCAAAAATATTGATTTGCTGTGCGAGAGTAGCAACTACTTTATCAATTTTGTCTAGTTCTCTAGAGCTATCTATAAACCCCGAGAAAATTGTATTTGTTGTATCGGAAGTTTTTAAAGCTGTTAAGGCTGCCTTAGTGGTGCTATTGATATTACCAGTCAGTTTTTTTAAATCAGAACGCATTTTTTCGATAGATTCCCCAAGGGTTACTACATAACTTGAAAGTTGTTTGATTGAAACAGAGGCATGATTTGTTTGCTTTTCTAATCTGTGTGAGTTTTTTCCTAAGGATTCATGTAACTCACCTAATTCTTGTAAAGAAGAACTTAAATTACTAGATTCTCCTTCCCTCTGCCGAGCAATGGAAGTCCTTGCCACTTGACCTGCCTTCTTATCTAAAGTTTTAAATGGATTTGTACCTAACGTTTTTTTATCGCTGGACATGATTTCCCCCTATGATTTTTCTTTGTCGATTATTTCATTTACAAGAGAGCGAAAATCATTTGCTCCCACACTTTTAGGATCGTATTCAAAAATAGTTTGGTTAAAACTTGGACATTCAGCAAGTTTTACGTCCTCTCGAATATAAGTATTGTATACTAACACACCAAATCTTTCCACCAGCAATTCTAAAACTTCCATATTATGTCTAAGATTTGGATCCACCCTACAAGCTAAAATTCCAGTAATGTGTAAATCGGGATTTATTTTTACTTGCACTGATTCAACTGTTTCTAAGAGAGAAATTACACCATAAAGGGATAAAGATTGAGTAGGAACGGGAATTAAAAGTTCATTAGAGGCAGCCAAGGCATTGATTGTGGTTAAATTGAGTCCAGGTCCACAGTCTAAAATTATATAGTCATAAATGTTTTCTGGGAAATCTCGAAATTTGTTTTTTAAAATTTGTGATCGATTGGGATATTCTTTGAATTGTTTAGAATTTTTATTTTTGATGGGAACAAAAGGTAAAATATCTAGCCCTCTTGTGTTGGTTGGTTGAGCTAGTTCAGTAATTATTTCATAGCCTGACTCTAAATCAAATAGGTCCTTATCAGTATTTGCTTTTTCAATCCCTAGAAGCCAGATAGTGGCAGAGGCCCCGGGATCCAGATCAACAAGTAAAACTTTTTTTCCTTTCTCCGCAAGTCCTGCTGCTATATTGACAGCACAAGTTGTTTTCCCACTACCACCTTTTTGGTTATTGATAACAAGTCTTCTCATATGTGTATCCATTCTATGTTTAATTTGATTTTACTTCTACTACTTTATCTACATCTAGAATAATTAAACTATAATCTTCAAATCGATATGTGTGCGATATAAAGAAACTATCAATTCCATGTACGCTTTTACTCATTTCTACTCTAGTGTTTTGAGTAATTTCTTCTATTTCTTCTACTTTGTCAACTAAGAGACTAATAATTCCCCTTTTTGTGCGTACGATTGCATGAAAAAATTCCTCTGTTTTTCGTTCGGGAAAATCAAATTTTTGTCTTAGATCAATTACTGTGATGATTTGCCCTCTGTATTGGATTAAGCCTGCTACTGTTCGATTGGCAAGTGGAACGCGAACTATCTCTGCTGACTGTAAAATTGCTAAAACTTTGAGAACATCTACACCAAATTTTACATTTCCCACAGTAAAAGTACAGAAGTTTCTCAATTTTCCTCCTCAGAAATTTCACGGATCAAATCCGGATTGTTTAAATGTCTTCTTCGAATTTCAGTTACATCAAGTATGAGAGCCGGTTTCTCATCTTGTAGAATTGTAACTCCAGAGAAAAGATAAATTGAGTTGATTTGACTATTCAAAGGACGAATGACTGCCTCTTCCATATCTTGTACTAAGTCGGCTACTAATCCAAAACGAATTCCATCCGCCTCTAAAATGACAATGTTCACAGTAGGGTTTTTTTCTTTCTTATCTTCTGGTGTATCGTCATACTTTAAGATTTGTTTTAAATATAGTAAGGGAATTTTTTTATTTTTAAAATGAAAGACTGGATAAGCATGAATTGTTTCTACTTTTCTTAATAAAGATTCTGAATCAATTTGCAAAACCTCATATAAATGAACCTTAGCAATGGCATAACGTTCTTTTCCAAATAAAACAGATATAACTGGAACAATTCCATTGATCATAGGAAGAGTGAGGTGAATTTCAGTACCCTTTCCTCTTATACTACTTGCTAGATAAACTCCTCCACCCATGCTCTCAATTTTTGCTTTGACTATATCTAAACCAGTTGGTTTACCTCCAACGAAACTCCCTGCTTCGTTGAGTCCACAATATCCATCTTTAAAAATGTACTCTAAAATATTTTCATCGGAAATTTTGTTGACTTCTTCAGAAAGCATGAGGCCTTTATCTACTAATCTTTTTCGAATTGCATCGGGATCGAAGCCTCCTCCATCATCTGAAACCACAGTATGAAAAATTTCTCCTTTATAAGAACATTCAATTGTAATGGCTCCATCAGGAGATTTTTCTGCTGCAATGCGTTCATCAGGATTTTCTATGCCAAACTCCACAGCATTTTTTACAAGTTGGACAAGGCAAATTCTCAAACCTTCCATCAAACGACTGTCTAATTCTTTATCTTTGCCTATGATACGCAAGGCTACCGATTTTCCTCTGGCTCTAGCCTCATCTTTCATAATCTTATCTAGGTTCATGACTAAAGAACCGACACTTTGACTTCGAGACTGTTTGATTAAAGAATAAAAATCCATGATGAGTGTGGATAGGCGAGTTGTAGTTTGATAGTAGTTAAAATCTTTGAATTTTTGGTAAAATCGATTCAAAGTTTCTCGAACATGGAGCATTTCCACTGCAATGCCCATGAGTCTTTCCATGATATCTGTTTCACTGCTAAATCCTCCCGGAGTAGGTGATATACCAAGTAAGAACTCAGAACTTTCACTTAAGTCTTTAAGACTACTTTCACTTTTTACAATAACTTCTTCAACATCTGAAATAATGCTTGCATTGATATGACTTGGTTCTTTGCCTGTTTCATCAATGGTAAAAATGATCTCCCGAATGGCGGTATTCAACTTCATCATTGTGGTGATCATTTCATTATTGATTTCATAATCCGCTTGTAGTAGCTGCTTAGTCAGACGTTCTCCAATATGAGTGAGGGATTCGAGTTTTGGAAATTTTAAAAATTTGGAAGACTCTAAAAAAGTCTGATAATTGGCATGAATTGTACTGAGAATTTCCATGTTTTCAGGGTTTTTTCCAAGAGTAACTAATTCTTTATCTAAAGAATTCAAGGTTTCATAACTTTCATTTACGAAAATTTTTAGTTCGTCTTGCAAAACTTTCCCCTAATTTTTTAAAATATCTCTTTTATTTTTCGACAAAATTTAAGCTCAAGATAGAATTTTTAAAGTTCTTGACTACCATTTTTTGAAAGGATATTGTAAAATAATTTTGTCACTAAGTTTTTATTTATATGAGAGGAAAAAAAAATAGAAATCTTTTTATTATCTTTAAAATATGAATTCTACATATTTTTTTAAAGTAGTTTAAAATTTAAGATCGTGAGAAAGAGTATAATGAATATGGAACCTATAAAACGAGCAAGTTTAAAAGAATTATTTGGATGGTGTATGTTTGATTTTGCAAATTCTTCTTATACAACCGTTATTGTAACTGTTGTATTTGGAGATATTTTTTCTAGAATTATTGTTCCTCCCATTGAGGATCCCGAAAATCCCTATCGTTATGGAAATATGCTTTGGGCATTGGCTTTAGCAATTTCCTATGTTCTAGTTGTAATTAGCGGACCAATTATTGGAGCTATTACTGATTATTCAGCTAGAAAGAAACAGTTTTTATTTTATAGTTATATTATTTGTATTCTTTCTACTGCACTTTTAT
>CALDSP010000208.1 GCA_937924465.1 uncultured Leptospiraceae bacterium | reverse complement strand
ATATCTATCAAATAACCTGCAAAATGTTTAGATTTTATAATGATATCTTTTAAAATTTTATTTAAAGCATGACCAACATGAAAATTTCCGTTTGCATAAGGGGGTCCGTCATGTAATACAAATTCAGGTTGTCCTTTTCGGATTTCCCGCATTTTATTTAAGATGTGTTCTTTTTTCCATTCTTGAATTTGCAGACTCTCTCTTTGGTTGAGAGCTGCTTTCATAGGGAATGAAGTTTGCGGTAATAAAACAGTATTAGAATATGGATTTTGGCTCATAGTGTTTAATCAAATATAATACCAAATTTTTTTTTTATTTTGAATTTTCTAGTAAATTTAGATTTAGCATATATTTAAAAATACGGGTTTGTAATTTAAGAGAGTTTGATAGTTTCTTTTCTTATCTGAAGTCGTGGTGGGATATCTTTCAAAGATTTATTTTGAATCTTTTTGATTTATCTCAAAACTAGGAAATTCTCTTTTTATAAAATTTGTTTTCTTGACGCAGAAGAAACTTCTTTTTTATGTATACTCTTAAATTCTATTTTTTAAAAGGAATGATATGCAGAAAGTGAAGATTGGTATTATAGGAGGCACAGGGCTTTACGAATTAGAAGGCATGGAAAAAGTAGCAGAAATCTATCCACAAACACCATGGGGAAACCCTTCCGATATTATTACCATTGGAAAGTTTAAAGATAAGCTGATTGCTTTTTTACCACGTCATGGAAAAGGACATTTTCTTTCTCCCAGTGAGATTCCTAACTTGGCGAATATTGCTGCACTCAAACATATAGGAGTAGAAGAGATTGTTTCTTTTAGTTCTGTAGGTAGTTTGCAAGAGGAAATTGCTCCTTTGGATTTTGTTTTACCTAATCAAATTATTGATAGAACAAAAACAAGGGATTTTACTTTTTTTGGAAATGGTGTAGTTGCTCATGCAAGTTTTGGAGATCCATTTTCTAAAAGTTTATCTCAAAGAATTGAAGTTTGCGCTCAACGTCTTGGTATTAAAATTCATACAAATAAAACCTTAGTTTGTATGGAAGGTCCTTTGTTTTCAACCAGAGCAGAATCAAAAATGTATAGAATGTTGGGTGGTGATGTAATCAACATGAGTGTTATTCCTGAAGCCAAACTAGCACGAGAAGCTGAGATTGCTTATCAAATGGTTTGCATGTCAACGGACTATGACTCATGGAAAGAACACGAAGAGGCTGTTACTGTAGAAATGGTGGTAGCGAATCTGAAAAAAAATGGAGAGAATGCGAAAAAACTTTTAAAAGAGCTTATTCCTTTTCTTGGAAATGGAGATGACCTCTCTTTGCAGGGGAGTGCAAAGTACAGCATTATTACATCTCCCGATAAACGAAACCCACAAAAAGTGAAAGACTTAGAATATCTTTTTGGTAAAGATTTTTTAGGTTAGCTGTTTATTCGGGATAGTTGGTTGGACCTACAGAGTGAAGCACGGAATCAAACCAATCAGCAAAGTTGTTAAATCGTTTTTCAGGTGTTTTGTCATCTTCTCCTACAGTTACATAAACTGTGTAGTCTCCATCTCCTTCTTTTGTATTAAACATGAAAATATCTTTATTCCATGTTCCAAAGACTATCATACTTTCATCATATTCAAAGCGTCTTGGAGTTACAAAATGAAAATTTCCCTTATCAATATAACCTGCTCTAAGGACAATTTTGTAATCTTCAGGTAATTTATAGCCTACACTTTTTTCAAAATTTGTAATTTCTTCTTCTGTATAGCGAGGATTTCCTTTTAGTAAATTGACTTTTCGAAAGCCTTCTAGAACCTTATAAATATCTTTTTTCATAGATCCACTCCATTATTTTATTTTTGTCTTAGAAAAAAATATCCATATTTTTTAATGAAACATTTTTCTAAGATCTTAAACCTAATTTTTCTCATATATTTTTCATGCTAATTCGTGAATGATTGACAAATGACTATGCAGGTTTTTCGTTTGATTTAAATTTTTAAATAACGGAAAAAATATTCATGAAAAAAATAGGAATAGATGTCCGAATGATTGATCATTCTGGAATTGGAGTTCGAATCCAAAATATTTTAAAATATCTTCCAAAACAAAATGATTTTGAATTTGTTTTATTTGGAGATAAATCGAAATTAAAAAAATATCCGTTCACTTCCAACTATTCTATTGTGGATTATAATGCAAGTATTTACTCTATTTCTGAACTTTTAGGACATCCTAAAATGAAAGATATGTCTCTTTTAGATATACCTCATTTTAATATTCCAATCAAATATTTTAATAATTGTGTAGTCACAGTACATGATTTAACTCCTTACGTTATGCGCGAATATTTTCCTCAAATTTCTAAAAGAGTTTATCTTCAAGTAATATTTCGTTTATTGAAAAGAGTTAAAAAAATTATTACTGTTTCTGAATATACAAAACAAGATCTGTTAAAAGAATTTCGTTATAATCCAGAAAAAATAAAAGTCATATATAATGGTCTAAATTCTGAAATTTTTTATCCACATTCAAAAGAAGAAGTAAATGAGTTTAAAAAAAAATATTCTCTTCCTGAAGAATTTTTTCTTGTGGTAGGAATTGGAAAAAAGCATAAGAACTTTGGGTTTATCATTCGCATTATGAATAAACTTTGGCAAAACAATGAGTTTCAAACTCCTCTTGCAATTGCCGGCACAGGTGGCAAACTTCCAGAATTTTTAAATGAGGTTGCATCTCAGGCGGGTCCAAGGCTCATCTTAGTGCCTCCTTTGGAATATGAAGAACTCCCTCTTCTTTATCAATCTTCTAAAGCTCTTATTTTTCCATCTTTATATGAAGGTTTTGGATTTCCTTTAATAGAGGCTCAAGCAGTTGGTTGTCCGGTGATTTCATCTAACACTACTGTTATGCCCGAGATTTTACAAAATAGTGCTTTGTTGTTTGATCCTAGGAAACAAGAAAGTTTTTTACTTGCCTTAAATCTTTTTCTTTCTCCAAATACTCCACAGAAAAGCCTAATCGAGGCAGGATTCCAAAATGCAAAAAGGTTTCGTTGGGAGAACTCTGTACAAGAAATTTTAAATGTTTACAAAAGTATTTTGGATTAAAGTAATTTTTCTAAATGTTCTAGTATAATTGAGTTTAACTTTTTAGAATTTGCAATTGCTTTTTGAAATGCTTGTTTAGCTTCTTTTGTTTTTCCTTGCAATTGTAATACAACTCCAAATGTGTCTAAGTAAGAAGGATTGTTTAAGTCTCTAGAGAGTGCCCTTTTAATGCATGAATTTGCTTCAGCAAGGTCTTCTGGTTTAGGATTAGGAAGTTGAGTGATTAAATAAGCTACAGAGTTTAAACTATTTATATAATCAGGCTTGAGTTTAAGAATGTTTCGATGAATTTGTAAGGCTTCTTCAATTTTTCCTTTTTTTTCCATAATATGAGCACGAAAGGAAAGTAGTCTTAAATCTCCAACATTTACTTTTAAACGCTCATCAGTAATTTCTAAGGCTCTTTCGTACTCATGCAAATGAATTAGACTATAAATAATAAGCCTATAGATATTGTCTCTCTCAATAAATTTTTCATAACGATTTAAAATATCTTCTAAAACTTGCAAACATTTTTTATGATTTTCTGTTCTTGAACAGCAAATTGCAAAATTATAAAGGAGTTCTGGATTGTTAGGATCTTTTTGGATTTCTGCATCTAATAAAGTAAGAGCTAAGGCATAATTGCCTTTTGCCATTTCTTTGAGGTATTGATTTTTTTCCATAAATCAATATTTACAGACCTTTCACATCTTTTACAATTTCTGCAAATTTTTCGGGAATATATCCTAAAATAACTTTTTTCCCATAACGCAAAATGGGGGTCTTTATGAGAAGTGGGGACTCTAAAAGTTTTTCAAATATATTAAATTGCATGTATTTTAAATTTTGTTTTTCATACTCTCTACTTGTTTTATCTAACAAATCTTCTGTGTTTACAACTTTAGTAATATTTTCTAACTCTCCTTTGCTAAGAGGTTTTTCATTTAAATCTAAAAAAGCTGGTTGGATTCCTCTTTCTTGAAAGTAACGAATAGTTTTAGATGTTTCTTTACATTTTTTTGTTCCAATAATTTGTACTACAATTTTTTTCTGTTGCATAACGTTACATAGTAACCAAATATTCTCTTCTAGGATTGTGGTATTTGTACAACATGTTTCTCATAAATTCTTTAATTTGAGAACGAAAAGGAGTAGAATCTTCTTCCATTATGTCAAACACAAAAGGCATAACTTTTGGATCATCTATCTGTTCTAAGGAGATCAAAATTTGACTTCGTAAAGTATTGCTTTCTTGATAATCTTTTAACTTAGCAAGAAGAGCTGAAATCCCTGATTTTTCTTTCATTCTTCCTAAACTTTTGGCACTTTCAATTCGAACAATTAGACTTTCATCTTTGAGTAGGCTTTTATTTAAACTAGGCACAGCTATTTTTGTATTTAAAACTCCAATTGCATAAGCTGCTTTTTGACGAACATGCGGATCTACTTCTTGCGAAAGTGTGGCAACTAATCCCGTCCCACCTCCATGGTGATTCATAGCGATGAGAGACTCAATCATTTCTGCACGTAAATGAGATGAACTTTCTTGTTCAAGGGCTTTAGAAACAAAGGGAGCATAAATGGGATAACGGAAGTTTTTAATGGCAAGAATAGAAACCTCTCGAATTTCTGAATTGGAATCTATAATCCCCTTTGTGAAAATGTCTGTTCTAGTTTTATAGTTTTGAGTCTCGGCATATTGTATGGCATGTTTTCGAACTTCATAGTTGGAGTCAAATTTTGCTAATTCTAAAACTTTGTGTTCAAGTTCTTTCATCTTAAATTTTTGAATTATTTGAATTGTCTCTGAACGAATGGCTGGACTAGGATCGTGTAGAAGTTTAGAAACATGGATGTTCATTCTCTCATCATCAATATAATTCAATGCTTCTAAATAATAGTAGCGTTCAATTGGTTTTTCTGAAGTACCAAGTTCAAAAATATAAGGTAGAATTCTATCATCCTTAAAAGAATTCAAATATTGAAACACTGCCTTACGCACATTTGAACTTCTATGAGTCATAAGATCAATTGCAGTGTAAACATAACGTTTGTCTTTTTTGTTTGCAATATTATTTAGTATATTTATAACAATCCAGTCATTTTGAGAGTGCTGAAGAATGTATTCATAGTCTTCAGTATAATTTGGTAAATAAGAACCTATTTCTGTATTATAGGAATCATAAAGTTCTAAAATTCTTATGATGGTTTCCGTATCAACTTCTTCAGAACGCAAGATTTTAGAAACATCCTCAAGCAAAACATGAAAGCCAGAATCTTTTAAGTTAGTAATAGCAATTTTTTGAGTATCTCCTCCAGAGAGGAGTTTTTTTCTATAGCTTTGAAGAGTTTCTTCACCGTAAATTTTGGACGTTACGTGAAATGATAATAAAATAAAGATAGAAATTTGAAGAAAATATTTACTAAATAGTTTCATGTAAACCTCTTAGCGAAGTCCTGCTCTATTTTGTAAAGTATCTTCATAAGAGGAGCGAGCGGCTTTTTTGTTTTCATAAGCTTCTGTGAGTGTTGGATCTAAATCTATTGCATTTTGAAATTCACGCATGGCTTTTCTATATTCTCCATTTTTATAATAGCATAGACCCAAATAGTTATAAGCCTTGGCGGCAGTCTTAGGATTTACATCAGAGCGAACTATAGCAGTGAGTTCATCGATTGCTTTTTCTCTATCCATAAGACTTCCCGAGTCCATTAAAACTTTTGCTAAAACTAAACGGCTATCCATATCTTCTGGATCAATATGCGAACCTCTGTAAGCCTGATCTAAAGCTTTGCTTTTATTTTTTCCTCCGTGTTCTGCATAAACAATTGCTAGTTTTGTGTGAGCTTGTTTTAGTTCTTTTGTGTCTTTGGATTGGTTCAAAACTTGAATTAAAGCTTTTTCGGCATCTTCATAATTTTTTATTTTGTAATAAGCATCTGCCAGTTTAAGTTTATATTTGTGCTCATAAGGTTTACTTTTTACAATTTCTTCAAATTCTTTTGCAGATTCTAAAAAGTAACCATTTTCATAATAAAAGTCACCTATTGCTTCTTTGTAACGAGGTTCAGATGGGTTAATTTGTTGGGCTTTTTTCCAAAGTTCAATTGCTTTAGTAGGTTCTCCAGAATGTTTATAAGCTACTGCTAAATTAAACAAGGCTTCTTCATTTCTAGAATTTAGGTTAACTGCTCTATTTAAAACCTCAATAGCTTCTGAGTAGCGTTCCATTTCATCAAGTAAAATCCCTAAATTGACTAAAGCATCTTCGGTATTTTTATCTCCATTCGTTGAGCGAATAATTTTTCTGTATAAATCTTCACTTTGGTTATAATGTCCTCTTTCGTAATATAATTTTGCAAGTTGAAACATTAAATCTACTTCATTGGGTTGGACCCGCAATCCTCTTTCCAAAGAAGAAATTGCACTATCATACATTTTTAAAGAAGAAAATGACTCTGCAATGTAGAGATAAATTTGTGGATCTCCCGTACCTGTTTCAATTGCTCTTTCAAAATAGCGAATAGCTTCTTCGTTTTGTCCTTTTTTTAAAAGAATTAAACCTAAGTTATATAAGTATTTAGAATCATTTGGTTTGAGAGTTACGGCTTCCCTAAAATGATGTTCTGCTCCATTTAAATCTTCTCTATGATAAAAAATGGTTCCTAAATATCCATGAGAAAGTTCAGAAACCTGTCCCACACCACCTGTTACACGGATTGCTTTTTTAAAATTTTCTATAGATTCTACAATCTCTCCTTGTTTATATTGACTTAAAGCAAGGTTATAAATTAAATAAGCATCTTCAGGGGATTGGGAAATTCCTTCTTTATAAATTTTGATTGCTTCATTTGGCTCATTTGTTTCATTTAAAATATTTCCCGCAAGTAGGGATATACGAGAGTCGTTAGGTGCTATTTCCTTAGCGCGTAACGCAATTGTTCTTGCATTTGCAGCATCTCCATTATGTTGAAAAGCCAATGCTAAATTATAATATGCATAAATGTTTTTTGGATCATAGTCTAAAGCTAGTTTTAATCGTTGAATGGCTTGACTGTAGCGCCCATAGTGAGCATCATAAATTACACCAAGAATAGTTAAAGCAATGGATTTTTCTTTATCACTTGCTCCGGAACTTACAAAATCTTCACAAAAAGATTCCGCTTTTTTAATATAATTTTGTTTGTAAAGATTGATACATTTTGAAAGTTCTGGGTTAATGGAGCCTTCTGGAATATAAGGCTTTTCAAAAATTTTATCAATAGTTCCAAGTTTTGAAGAAAACTCATCTTTTGTTTTTGTGGTACCTGCTCCTTCTC
>CALDSP010000207.1 GCA_937924465.1 uncultured Leptospiraceae bacterium | reverse complement strand
TATCTCCCAAAAAAAATCAAAAAGAACAAGAACTAAAAAAATGGGCTCTTGAAGAAGCTCTACTCGTAATTTTTGAATCTATACATAAGCTCGATACCACTTTAGAGATGATTCAAAAATTTTTTCCTAATTCGGAAGTTTTAATAGGACGTGAACTAACCAAATTTTATGAAGAAATTTTTATTTGGAAACCCACACAAGAAATTCCCAAATTCGTAAAAAAGGGTGAGTTTGTGATTCTCATAAACAACCATCTAAAAAAAATTGCTAAAGAAGGGAGGATTTTCTCCGATAACTAAGTTTAAGAGAGGAAGAAATTTTTATGATGATTGATAAAATAAAATCTATTAGCCAAGCCTCATCCACAAACAAGGTGAATTTATCTAAGCAAATAGACAATTCACTTACAAAAGATTCCATCTATATTTCACGAGAAGCTATAGAAAAATCATCAGAGCTCCAATTAGAGGCAGATGTAAAAGCTATTACTCATAAAGCCCTCTCTTTACCAGAAGAATCTAACAGGACGCAACGACTTTTAGAAATAAAAGAAAAACTTGCAAGTGGTTACTATGACAATCTAACTCCAGAAATACTCAGTGCGACTGCTGATCAACTTTTAGTCAATTTTTTTTATCAAAATCCTTAAATTTTAGAGCTTAGGGAATGCCCGTATTACCGGATTGGGTAAATTATTACTTTCCTTCAAAAATTCATATTGAGGTGGACTGTGTTCCCAAAATGGGGCAGTATGTTAAGAACGTTGGCAATCGTGTTTTATTAATCACAACCCAAAAAGATCTCTCCGCTGGTACTGATCTTCTTTCTGTAAAAAGAAGTATTGAAAAAAATACAAATGGTATTATTATTTATGATGACATAGAAAACGTTCCTAGCTTTAAAGATTTAGATACTGCCGCCCATTTTGCTCGTCAAGCTCAGGTCAATTGCATCATTGGGTATGGTTCTTATGAATCCGTAAATGCAGCTAAAGCTGTTTCGGTGCTAGCATCCAACGAATTATTTGCAGATGAATTAATTCTAGGACTCAAACCAATTCGTAAAAAGCCAATTCCTTTCATTGTTATACCAACCATGCCTTTGATGGGTGTAGAGTGTGCTCCTTTTTGTTTTATCAATGATGAAAGGACTGATATACGAAAGTATTTTGCTGACATAAATTTATTTCCAGAACTCATCATCACTGATGCTCGATTAGGTTCTCATATGAGCAATTCAGACATTGCTAAAACAGGAACTTCTACCATTGCCACTGCAGTGGATTCAATTCTTTCCAAGTTTTCAAATGAAATTTCTAACTCTCCTGCATTGCGTTCCATAGAACTTGTAGCCAAAAATATCATTCCAGCAATTCGCGATCCAAAAAACATGAACGCAAGAAATGCTCTATATGCTGCAAGTTTACTTTCTGGAATTTCTCAATCCTCTAGTTCTCTTGGAATTTCTTTTGCTTTATCTTTAGCGGCAGCAAGCCTTACAAAATTAGATGTTTTTCAAGCTATGTCTATTTTTCTACCTCATGTTATGGAATATCATCTCACTTCTTCTGCAAACAAATATGTTATGATTGCAAGAGCTTTGGATGAAGATATAAATGATATTTCTATTATTGAAGCAGCAATTAAAGCAGTAGAAGGGGTTAGAAGAGTTTACATTGAACTTAAAATCCCTCAAAAACTTTCTGAGTATGAAGTTAAAAAAATTGAACTTCCCAACATAGCTCATACAGCCTCACAATATCCATTTTTGGACTCTTTAGCTAGAGAGTTACCAAAAAATGAAATTGAAACAATTTTAGTTGCCGCTTTTTAATTTTACTTGGATTAAAAATAGGTTTTTTAAAACCTATAAAATATGAGTGAAGAAAAAATTAGTACCGTCATAAGCGAGGATATTATATTTAGAGGACTTGTGAAATTTGAGCATATCCTGCGTGTAAAAGGACAGATCAAAGGTTCTATTGAGTCAAGTGGAGAACTTGTAATTGAGCAAACAGGTCACGTTGAAGCAGATGTTTTAGTAAATTCTCTTAGCGTACAAGGTGAACTGTATGGAAATGTAGAAGCAAAAGAAAAAGTAGATATAGCAAAAACAGGAGTTGTAATTGGGGATATTAAAACAAATCAGCTTAGTGTAGAACCTGGAGCGAAATTTACTGGAAGTTGTGCCATGTAAATGAAGTACCTACACGGACCAAGTTTATCTTCTATTTCACAAGAAGACAATCTTACTCAAGCCCAAACTCAAATTTTTAATTTTTTATTTCGAGATTTAGAAAAACCAAAAGATTTTTTTAACTACGATCTCAAATTACTTCCTTCTCCTTTTCTTCTTCCCAACATGATTGAGGCTATTCTTAAATTAAAAAAAGCGATTTATGAAAATAAAAAAATATTACTTTACGGAGACAGGGATACAGATGGGGTTTCTTCCACAAGTATTTTAGCTCTTTTTTTGCGAAATAAAATTCTAACTCCTCAAAACTTACAAGTGAAAACATCTTCTGAAAACGATGATTATGGAATTTCTCCTCCTGTAATGGAAAGGATCCTTCAAATAAAACCTAATTTATTACTTACTTTAGATTTTGGAACTTCTAACTATAATGAAATTAATACATTATACGAAAACAATATTCAAACAATTGTTTTAGATCACCATGAAATTCCAATTCACTATCCAAATTGTTTACTTATAAACCCAAAACGAGAGGATTCTATTTATCCTGAAAAAAAAATTTGTAGTTCTACAATTGCTTATAAATTTATATTAGGTTATCTTACAATAGAATATTTTGAGAAACAACACAATACAACTTTATTCCCTTGGTTTGATAAAAGTTTTTTTGAAAACTTAAGCTACGAAAAAATAATATTAGAAAATCCTAATATATTTGAAGAAAGTAAGTATTACTTAGGACTCTCTGCAATTGGGACTATTAGTGATCTCATGCCTTTATTAGGTGAAAACCGAATTATTGTTTGGAATGGATGCAAAATAATCCAAGAAATTTTTAACAATCCGGAAAAAAATTTAGGACTTTGCACACTTCTAAAAAATTTAAATCTCAATCCTAACAAAATCACTTCTAAAGATTTAGGTTGGGGATTAGGTCCAGTTCTAAATGCGGCAGGGAGAATGGGACGTTCTGAAACAGCCATTCAGTTATTACTTGCGAAAACTACAGAAGAAGCTCAAAAATATTGTGATGAAATCCTCATTTTAAATAAAGAAAGAAAGGAAAGAACAAAACGAAATGTCTTTCGTGCAGAACAATATTTTGCAAGAAAAAAAGAAAGAGAAGAAAAGGAAATTATTTTTTGTTATGAACCCGACATGGAACCCGGAGTATCGGGAATTGTAGCTACTAAATTGATGGAGATTTATCGCAAGCCTGCTATTTTTATTACTCCTGAGAATGAAAAAGCAAGAGGTAGCATTCGTTCTTATGGAAATGAAAATGTGGTGGAGCTAATGCAAAAGGTGTCAGACCTCTTAATTCATTATGGTGGACATCCCGAAGCAGGTGGATTCTCTATAGAAATTGAAAAAATTCCTCTCTTGGAAAAACGTCTTCAAGAAATTGAAAAAGATTGGGTCTCTAATCGAAATGTGGCTATATGTAAAAGTTCTGTTTTTCAAATACTTCCAGAACAACTTCAAGAAAGTTTATATGAAGAGATCTCTATTTTTGAACCTTTTGGACATGCCAATCCTTATCCTCTTATTTCTGTAAAAGGAGCAGAGATTTTCCACTTTAGACTGATTGGAGATGGTAACCATGCTCGATTTTCTATTTTAGGAGCAAGTCCAAATATAAAATTTTTATTATGGAAAAAAGCAAATGAACTCAATTCTTTAATCTCTCAAAAAATAAAATTGATCTATGGGGACATTTAGAAGAAAATTATTTCAATGGAATTTCTAGTATTCAATTTCAAGTAATTCATTTTGAGTGAATATTTAATTTTGAGAAAAATCAATTAAAAAACATTTTACATTTTTCTTATAAAATAATTATAATTTATAATAATCCAATTTTAAAGTCTTTTGTGTATTTTTCATGAAAATCTTTTAATAAAATAAAATTTTTACTATGCTTGAATTATTAAAGAAAATCATTCTTTATGGAAATGAACATTATTCAAATGAACTAGATATTAAAAGAAATATTGTTTCTAATCAAATCATTCTCATTTTTATAGGTGGACTTTGTTTTTTTGTATTGTACTTACTTGTAATGGCTTTTTTAATCTTACTTAAAGTTTTAAATTTTTTAGATCAAATTAACATAACTCAAAGTTTCGTTTTTCTAATGTCTCCTTCTTTAATTATGATTGTTATTTTAGTAATATGTTATTATCTAAAAAATAAAACCGGCAAATCTATTGTTTATCTTGGTATTGCTTATTTCTCTGGAATTGGTTACCTTGTGTGGATGAATTATATTATAGCAAATTCAATGTATGCCTTCCTTTTATTTTTAACTCTTATTCCAGTGCCTTTCTTTCTAATGGGCAAAGAAAAATTTAGCGTCATACTTTGGTGGGAACTTTTACTTCTAATCATCGTTGGAGGTATTTTCTACTACATTTCAGTTGCCGAGCCTATTTTAAATTTTCCTAAACAAATTATAAACATTACAAATCATGCTTTATTTTTCTTAACAAGTTGTATAGCACTAGCAAGTTCTTACTATTTATGGAATGAAACTGTTACTACAGAAAACAAACTTTACTATGAAAGATTAAAAACTAAAGAAGCTCTT
>CALDSP010000206.1 GCA_937924465.1 uncultured Leptospiraceae bacterium | reverse complement strand
AAAACATAAAGTAAATTCAGCTTATCTTCAGTTTCTATTTTTTCTGCAAACTCTCTTAATACTTCAGGATCGTTTATATCTCGCTTAGTAGAAAGTTCAGACATGAGAATATGTTCTGCAACTAAAAAACAAAGAAGTTGAATTTCTTCTTCTGAAAGTCCTAAACGTTCTCCAAGAGATCGAGCGAGTTCTGCTCCATATTGACAATGATCTAGAGGTTTGACCTTTCCTGCGTCATGTAATAAGATTGCCAAAGCTAAAATAGAAATTTTTGTACATTTGTTAAAAACTTCTTGAATATCTACAAGTTCAAATTTTCCTTCTAGTAATTTATCTAGTTCTCTTAAAATTAAAAGAGTGTGTTCATCCACACTATAATGATGATGGTAACTAAACAAAGGAAAATCCTTACACTCTGCAAACTCTGGAACTAATTTTCCTAATAGTTCTGTTCTATGCATTACAGTTAGAATTTTTCCTATATTTTTTTTACGATTTAAGATAGATAAAAATAATTGAATTGGAATTTTGGAATGAAAAAAAGTTTCATTTAAAAAGTTTGTTGCAAAACGAATTTCACTTTGTAACAGAGGAGATATTTCTAAATCAAACTGTTGGGCGTGAGTAAAAATTTGTAAAATTTGTCTAGATACATCTGTAAAGATTGGTTTAAATGGATGTGGAAGTAATTTGTTTTCTAGTTTTTCTAATTTTATATCTTCAATATGATAGGGCTTTTTGTTTTTTTTATCTTTAGTATCTTGATAATCCAAATACAACTCAAGTACATGAAAAACCAAACTCTCATGAGAAAAGTACTTTCGCATTAAAGAATCAACAGCATATAGTTCGTTTGCGAAATTGAATCCTAAAATTTGAGCTACTTTAGGTTGAAGAGGAATACTTAGAACATCCACCTTTTTATTACAGTAAATATGCAAAGCATTCCTTACTTTCAGGTAAAAATCATAAGCCTCTTGTAGTTCTTGAATTTCTCCTTTTTGAAATATAGGGAGTATAGAAAGTCCTAAAAGAGAAGAAATATTTTTTTCTGTTTTTTCAAGCCAATAAATAGTTTGAATATCTCGTAGCCCAAAAGCTCCAGTTTTTACATTTGGCTCAGAGATATGTAATGGAGAATTTAAACTCTCTTCTAAGTGTAAAAGTTTTTGTTTTTTGTATTCCAAAACTAATTCAAAAGGTAATTTTTCTAAAACTTCTCTTTTAAATTTTAAAAATAAACTTTCAGAGCCTAGCACATAACGAGAATCTAAAATTGTATAAAATGATTCCAATTCATCTAAATATATTTTGCATTCTTGGATTGTTCTACAAGCATATCCTACTTCTTTTTTTGAATCATATAAATAATAAGTAAAATGCTTTACAACATTTTCTAATTCATTATCGCTTAACGAATCATAAATGAATAATAAATCAATATCCGAATGAGGAGAAAGTTCTTTGCGACCATAACCACCAGTAGCTAATATACAAAATTTATTTTCTAAAAAAACTTTATTTTTAAGGGATTGTAATAAGAAAAGAAGTTCAGAGTCGACAATGAAACTCAATTCATAACAAAAAATCCTAGAACTTTGTTTTGAAATTTGGGAATAAACTTTTTGAAAATTAGTGACAAGACTCGTACTCATTTTTTTCAAAAACTACCGAAGAGGGGACTTGAACCCCTATGGATTTCTCCGCTGGTACCTGAAACCAGTGCGTCTACCAATTCCGCCACTTCGGCTCTTATTTCAAAATTTTTCTAACTATCAAATTTGTCATTTGGAAATTATTCGAATGATTCTTGTCTCTTTTCCGTTTGGATTAATTTGTCTTTAGATTGAATGATTTGTATTAGGATATCCGAATATTCTCCCAAGTTCTGACTAACCTCATTTAAATGATTTGCTACTTTTAAAACATCTTCAGTAGAATTATGTTTTTGTTTATTTTGTTCATTCATAATGTCTACAATTTGCTTTTGATGTGAAGTTAAACTAAATATACTACTAGAAACATCTTTAATATTTTGAATATCGTTTTCAATTGCCATTCCAATTTTATTTTGTTCTTCTGTACTATTAGAAAGATTTTTCAGAAATTCTTCGTTTTGAGTAATTTCTTCGAATACTTTATTTAATCTTTCTAAAGTTTCTTGAATCATTTCAGTTGATTTATCAATATTTTTTACAGTAGCTTTAATTACTTGAAAAATTTCTTTAGAAGAAAGTATGCTTCTATCTGCTAGTTTTTGCACTTCTCCTGCAACTACAGCAAAACCTTTTCCTTGTTCTCCAGCCCTTGCTGCCTCAATGGAAGCGTTGAGTGCAAGTAGATTTGTGCTTTCTGCAATTTCATTGATTGTATTTGATATACTCAAAATTTTTTGAGATTGATTTTTCATCTCACTCACCACCTCACAAGTCTTTGAGAGAAAATCCCGACTTTCATTTGTTATATTTTTGATATGATTAGCTCTTTTTACTGCTTCTTTACTAGAATTTAAAAGGATTTGGGAAGATTCCATAAGCTTTTGAACTCTATCTGAAATTTTATTTAACTGTAAAACTTGAACCTCAACAATAGCAGCAACTTCTGTACTTTGTTTATGAATGAATTTTATATTTTCAGAATCTTTATCAAAAAGGTTTTTCTGGGTTTGAGTAGATACATTCATTTTGTTGTTTAGGTCTTTTAGATCTTTCATTAAATTATTTAAATTTGTAGCAATTTGACTTGTATTATCTAAAATATTTTCAATCACTTTAAAATTATAATTTGAACGGGACTCAGAATTAGAAAGTTTCTGAAGTAGGGAGCGTGTCTCTTGTGCCAAATAAGCTATGATCACTGAAGCACCAATTAAAAAAAGAACTTTAGCAAATTCTGTTGGAAATCTTAAGTAACGAGCTTCTTGAATTTTAGTATAGTCATCTGTAAAACTTACGGAACCAGAAGAAATTCCCAAGTAAACAAGCAAAGAATATAAAAACGCAGAACTAAGTCCAACAAAAAGAGAAAACTTTCTATCTAAACGTAAACCTGCCAGAGAAATATGAAGAAAAAAGATACTAAAAGTAGCAGGTTCTTTGATTGCTAAAGCCCATCCATCTGGTTCTTGAAAGTGAAATCCCCACTTTCCAAAAAATAAAACTAATAAATCACCGGTAGTCGTAAAATACTTTAAATAAGAGTTGTACTTAATTCTAGGAAGAAGAACTGCCCAAAGAATAGCTAAAATTAAAGAAACTATAGAACTAATCCCAAGTGAAATAACCACTTCTTTACTTCCACCCGATTTATAAGTAGAGTAAGAAGTAACAAAAAATAAGGCA
>CALDSP010000205.1 GCA_937924465.1 uncultured Leptospiraceae bacterium | reverse complement strand
CAGGCGACGAGAATGGATCCAGAAATTAAAACGGAAAAAGTAATTACTCAAAATAAAACCTTTTTGGTTGACTTAAAAAGAAATCAAGCAGGGTATTATTTGAAATTGTCAGAGTGGTCAAACAGTAAAAAGTCCTCTGTTTTTATTCCTGCAGAAGGAATTGACCGCATTATTGAAATCTTGTCTGATTTTAAAGATGCAATAAAACGAGGGCTAGAGGGAAAATAATATGGGATTATTTTTTATGAGTTATAAAAAAAATGAAGGAGAGTTTCTAATGAAGTTTAGTCGTATAATGTTGCTACTACTCTTGGTTGCATCTATACCATCTCTTTTTGCACAAGGAGGCCAGGGGGGTGGAAGTGGGGCCAAGGAAGGACCTGAAGCACTGGAAAGGGTAGTTTTGGATGATTTCGAAGAGGCAGAAGATTGGCGGGCTCGTTCCACCTCCCCTCTTGGAGAAACCAAAACCCTTAAAATGATTCAAAGAGGTCTTATAAAAGATGTATTTGATGAAAGAAGTGTACCAGAGGTAAAAGGGCAGGATGGCAAGTATTCAAGGGTCTCTGAAAGTCAAGAAGAGAGAATCGGAAAGAACTATGTTCTTGGCGTAAAAACATATTTTGCGAACAGAGGGTTTGATCGTGTGGAAGTATCTCCACCTCAAGAATTTATTATCAAAGGTCAGGTTCGCCAAGTTTCAGTTTGGGTACTGGGACGAAAATTTCGCCATACTCTTTATGCAAAATTTAGAGACTACAAAGGGAATACTCACAATATCCGATTGGGAAGATTGGACTTTTTCGGATGGAGAAAGCTAACAGCTCCTATTCCGGGATTTATTCCTCAAAGTACTCGCTACTCTATGCAAGATAAAAATTTAAAATTTGTTTCTCTTTTTGTAACAAGCGATCCGCATGAAGTAGGTGGAGACTTTTATTTTTATGTGGATGATTTGGAAGTTAGAACTGATAAGCAGGATATGATTTATCCCGGCTTTGAGATCAAAGATAATTGGTAAAATTTAAAGAGAGGTAGTGATTATGAAAATAAAGCAAATCGCAGTGGGACTTTCCTTGTTTGTCTTTCTAGTCGTTGGACTCGTAGGGTTTGGATATGCTGAAAGGCGAAAGGGAATAAAAACTCCAAATGGGAGCGATATTTCTGCAAATGAACTTAGAGCCATTACGCTAGAATCTTGGGATGAAACTGAGTGGGAAGTTTTTACAGACAAAGACCAAATGAATTATCCAACTTATCCGGGAGCAAACTATAATTATGAGAAGGAAAAAGAAACCTCTCAAGCTTATAGAGCTGTGAAACTTCTCAAAGGTGCATATCCAAGAGACGTAAAGTATTTAGACTACAGTAAAAATAAAGAAAACTTGCAAGTTCTAGGAGTTAAGTTTCGTTTTACCTATGCTGGTAATAACGAAGTGACCATTCGTCCTCCCAGAACAGATAAATTTAAAGTAAAAAGGTACAAGGGTTTTGTTTCAGAAAATGATTTCTCAAGTGCTGAACAGAAAAAGGACCCTTCCGAAAGACCAAAACCTGTAGTTCAAGAGATTTATGGAATTGAATTTCCAGGCGTAGCTAAGGCTATTTCTGTCTGGGTGTGTGGGCGTGGAAATGATTATGATTTGGAATCATGGATCGAAGACTACAAAGGAGAAACTCATATTCTTAAAATGGGGAATTTAAACTTTGTAGGATGGAGACCTCTAGTTGCTAAAATTCCCGATCATGTTCCTCAATTTTCAGATACATATCCTGCTACAAGAACTGCAATTTTCAAACAGTTTAAAATTCGTTCTAACCCACGTTCTACTGGAGATACTGTAGTACTTTTCTTCGATGAACTTAGAATACTGACAGATGCTTTCGAGGTTCATTTTGATGGCGCTGACTTGGACTTTGATGCTGAAGATTGCCAGCAAAAAGTTAAGTTAGAAAAAATGTTAGATGACCCAAAACGACCTGTCAAAGAATGTAAATAGTGTATTTACAAAATTGACCTCAAAAAATTTTTTGAGGTCAATTCCTTTGAAAAATAATGTTTTACAATCCAAAATCATTTATAAACTTGGACTTAGTCCTTTTTTATGAAACCTATTCTTACCAAAATCGGGAGTAAAAATAAATGCCTCAAGACACTTTAGTTTCAGAAAAGGTTGATGAATTTCAGAAATTAACCACTCTTTTCAACGAAGAAATATATGTACGAGTTGATGCAAGTAATGTTCCAGTTACTAAGTTCAAAATTTATGATGACTTACTTAAGTTCTATCGTGATTCTGGTAAGCTAGAAGCAATCATTCCTATCTTATACGAACATTTGAAGGATCACCCTGACAGTGTCTCTGCAAGATACATTTTAGGAAATATTTATCTTGTTTTAAATAAAATTGATGAGCAGGGGCACTTAAAAATTCTTTTAGAACAGTTAAAACAAAACAATAAATGGACAATCATAGAGTATGTCACTGATCAAATTTTGCAGTTTGGTGAACAACGGCTTGCTCTGAAGTTTAAAGCGGAGGCTCTTGAAAAACTAAACAAAAACAAGGAATTAAAAGCTGTTTTAGAAAAACTAGCAAAGCATGATCGAAAAAATCCCGAAATTGCCAAAAAATATGCTCTCTCAATTCTTGACCATGATAAACCAAAAGCAATTACTTATTTAAAACAAGCCGCAGAGTCTTTTGCTAGATCCAAAGATTATACTAATCTTGAAGAAATTTGGCCTATTTTAGTTGAGCATAATTATGAAGACACGGCTTTTATAGAAAAAATAGAACGTATTTTAATAGGAAACCGAGAGCGTTCTAGAGTTGTGATTTTACTCACTCCAATCATGGAGATGTATAAGATTTTAGAAGATATTGATAAAACCATTTTTTACCTTAAGAAAATCCTAGAATATGAGCCCTTATCTCCTAAAGCACGCAACGACCTCATTCGTGCCTACAAAGTAAAATACAAGGATCATTCTTTGCTCAATGAATTTCTTAAATTAAGTGAGATTGGAAATACAAAAAAACCAATCAAGACTTGTATAGCAAATTTTGAAAGAAATATTGTTTTTGATGCTAACAATTATGTACTTCATCGTATTTGGGGAGTAGGAAAAATTAAGTCTATTGAAAGTACTTCCAATTCTATTATTGTTGATTTCAAAAATAAGCCGAATCATAAACTTTCTATTCAAATGGCTATTTCTAGCTTAAAGCCTTTAGGAAAGGATCACATTTGGGTTAAACTATACGAAAACGAATCGGAAGTTCAGCGCAAGTTTCAAGAAGATATTTCTGAATTTATGGTAGATCTTCTTACTTCTCATGATAACGTCATGTCTCTTGCAGATATTAAATTGGAGCTTACTTCAAAACTTTTGAAAAAGCCTGAAGAATGGACAAAGTGGTGGAATAAAGCTAAAGTTGCTTTAAAGAAAGATCCTAGGATAGGATTTAATCCCAAAAAGAAAGATGAAATTGTTTTTCGTGAAAAACCCATTTCTCTAGCAGAAGAGCTGATTGATAAGTTCAATGCACAAACAGACATTAATAAAAAAATTGATATTGCTTTGGAAGCAATTCAAAATTATGAAGAAGTAGAAGATGCAGTAGAAACTTTCAATCATTATTATTATGAAGAAGAAGAATCTAAAGATTTTTTGCGTAAAATAGTTGCCTATATTTACTTAGATTTTGCAAGTAATTATATTGATCCAGAAGATTTACCTCGTCACTTAAAAGAGATTGATATTGCTCAAATTATTTCTTCTTTATCTCCAGATGAAGTTGTAGAAATATCAAAACAACTTTCTAACTTAGAAGTAAAAAAAGCATTTGTAACATTAATTCGAAAACATCATCCAAATTATGTTCCTATTTTAGTTCGATTATTATTTGAAGTTCCAGTAAAGGCAAATAAATATGTATTTTCCTATTTAGTTCAGGATGGATGTTATCAAGAAATTAATAATTTCCTAGAAACTGTGAAAACGAAAAATAAAGATTATCCAGAAATTTTCTTATGGGTTGCTAAAACTTATTTTGCGGGGCTGTGGAATTATGATTGGATTCAACTGAGTGAAGATGACATGGTTCTAAGAGTTTTTAGATTATTGAAGCCTTTAGCAAAAATAGAAGAAAAAGGTACTCGTCTTAAAAATATGGCCAATGACATTCTTTTCTCTGGAAATGCGGAAGTATTGCTAAGAGTAATTGAAAAAGCAGATGAAGAAATTGTTCGAAAACTCTATGCTCTTTATAAAGAAGTTCCTTATATTTCTGATGTCGAAAAAGATAAGTTTTTTGAATTAATTCAATCTAAAAGAAATATTCAGTGGGATACTTACACAGATGAGGAAGAAGATTTTGAAGACACAACTCTTAGTCTTCCCTCTGGAACAATTTTGGTTACTCGTAAAGGTTATAATGTAAAAAGAGATTTATTTGATCATCTCGTAAATGTGGAAATGGTACAAAACTCACGGGACATTGGAGAAGCTCAAGAGAAAGGAGATTTAAGGGAAAATGCAGAGTATAAAGCTGCAATGGAAAGACAAGTCTACTTACAAAATGAAATTAAAAAACTAGAAGCTGAATTAAAAAATGCTCGTGTTATCAATCTAGACGAAGTCGATATATCTCGTGTAACTTTTGGATGTACTGTTCGCTTAAAAAATTTAGATACATCCGAAGTAATTACATATTCTATTTTAGGTCCTTGGGATTCTGATACTCAAAAAAATATTATTAACTATCAATCTCCGTTAGGAAAAGCTTTAATCGGTAAAAAGGTTGGAGATATTACTAAAGTAAGTTATGGAGAAAATCAAACTAATTTTGAAGTTCTAGAAATTGAACGTTACAAAGAAAATACTGAAGAAGTAGAACAAAAATTTTAAATAGCTTGAAAGCTGTTTTTAAGTGTTTATTTGTGAGAAAAAAGTTTAGCTTTTTTGCTGTTTTAATTGTTTTACAGAATTGTTTGATTCCTAAAAATTTGGAATTCAACTATCCACTTGTAAAACAAAGAATAGTTGGGAAACCTGCTAATTTATTTCAATTGCCTACAGTTTCAGAGCAGGTTCCTGATCTAAATTTAGCTCCCGACAATGAAACACTTCCTCACTTTGAAATATTAAAAATTTTTCCACAAAATATTCATAGAAGAGTCTATGAAATTTCTATCTCACAAGATGGAAAGTATGCTACTTTTATTAATCGTTGGAATTTGACAAAACTTTCTTTAGAAACTTTCAAGGAAGTCAAAATTCTCAATCATAGGCAGCTAGTACAGGGTGGATTTACGGGAATTGGAGTTTCTGAAGATGGAGAAAAAATTGTTGCAGGTACTTCTTGGACACATAAAGCCACTTTGTATAATTGGAAAGGAGAAAGTTTTTCTAACTTTTATTGTGAGTCTAATTCTTATTTTGTTTATGATGCAATAATCAATACAACGGAAGATCAAGTCCTTCTTCTTTGTTATGACTTCGCAAACAACAAAAAAGAGGTTCGCTCCTTTGATGAAAAAGGAAATCTAAATTGGAAAAGGGAAGGAAAAAGTTTACATTTAATTCAACTTTCGAATAATAAATTTGTGAATTATGAAGATAAAAATTTTTCCATTTGGAGTAAGGTAGGAAAGCAAGAAAATTTTTTTATATTTGATTCTAAAATTGTTTCAATAGATTATGCCTCAAAGTTACAAATTTTTTTGTTTGGGAATTCAAAAGAGTGGGGGCTTTTTAGAATTGGAGAGAGAAAAGAAGCTCTTATAAATGTAAAGATTGAAAAAGACATATTTAGTAATGAAGAATATAGCTTAAATGAAGAGTTTAAGTCTTTTTATAAATTTTTTAACTCTGAAAAATTTATCCTTACAGGTGGATCAAACGGTGGGATGATTTGGTCGTTTAAGGGTGAACTCATACAACACTTAAAAGGTCATTTACGAAACGTGAGTGCAATTGCTATAAATCCTACCGATAATTTGATTATTACTGCAAGCCCCGATAGATGGATTATTTGGAAAAGAATCAATTAAGCAGCAAAGAAATCAGCCCTTTTAATTTTGGAGATTTCAATTTTTTCTACTTTCCCATCCTTATGGTTTCGAATTATGAAATTTCCTTCTATTTTACGATTTTTATCCAGTTCTATAACGGTCCCATCTTTTAAGTGGAGTACAATGTCAATTCCTCTAAAAGAAATGTAGCGAGTTAGAACTTTTCGGAACTGTGAAGAAGTTTGATTCATGAAAAACCTCGTTTTGTTGAAAGATAGAGTTATTTAAAAAATTTGTATCCAACAACATTTCGAAGTTATTTGAATAAGTTTTATTCAATGAGAAATTTATTTTTAAAATTAAGAATTTGTAATATTGATCTTTAATTTTATTTACGGATAAATTTTTATTTTGATTTACAACTTTTCTATTCTTTGTAATTATACAAATTTTTCTTTTTGAATTTTTACAAGTAAAAAACATGGAGGTTGATAAAATTTTTAAAATAAAAAGTCATTTATTTCTTCTAAATCCAAATTTGTTTGAACAAGATAGTTTTCATTTAATGACCACAAAAAAACCCAAGGTAAATCCTCAAATAAAATGTTCATAACTTTTTCTTTAAATTCTTTAGTTAATAAAAAATTTTTTCTAGATTTTTGAATTATTTTATCTAGCTCTAAATTTTTATAAAAAGAGCGATTCCCTGCATTTCCAAACTTATCAGAGGCAAAAAGGGGATCTACGAAATTTAAAGCAGAGTCATAGTCTACATACCAAGTAAGTAAAGTTAAGTCTCCCTTGCCTTCTCCATTTTCTTTATAAAGAGGAGCTTTTTCCATAGGATGAAGTTTCACTTTTAAGCCTAACTCTTGCATATAATGTGCAATTGCTAACCCTTTTGCTTTGTTTTCATCATCGGCGCGCATGCGAAAGTCTAAGCTTTGTTTTTTTAATTTTTCATAACAAATAGATTTTTGTAGATATCCTTTTGCAAGATCTGGAGAATATTCAAAAATGTAATCTTTTATTTGTAAAGCTTGATGAGTATATTTTTTCGGAAACGACGTATAAGTTGTTTGTGCTAATCCAAAAAATATTTTTTGGATAATTTTTTCTTTATCAATTCCTAAATTCAAAGCTAAGCGAAAGTATTTATCAAAACATGGATTTTTATGATTGATTGCTATATATTGCACAGAGCTTCCAGAAAGAGACAAAAACCTTCCAGAGCCAAGGGAAGGATGATTATAAAAGAAATATGGAATCTTAAATATGTGTAATTGTTGATTTGAAAAAAGATAAATTCCAGTAAATGCGTTTGCTATTACTTGAAGTTTAATTTTTGTAAATTTAGGATGTAAATATTCTAGTAAAACTTCATTTCCTCTACTCCAATTTAAAAGAGAAATATTTTTTTTAGAGACATAATTTTTTTGATCAGAGTACGCTTTATAAATAGAGCTTGCGGGGTTTGAAAGAATATCTAACAATTCTTCTAAATCACATTTACAAGATAAAGAAATTTCATGTTCAGAAATTTTTTTAATTTCTTGAATTGAGTTATACAAAAAACTTAAAGGGTGTTCTGTAGTCTTAGTTCTTGTTAAAGAGTAAACGACATCATTGCTGTTTAGGAAATCATCTTGTATTTGAACTAATAACTTATTTTGATTCCAAGAGTACTTGTAAGCTAAATCTTTTTCTATTTGACCCTCTTTTCCTTTACGAAAAAGTTTTCGAAAGTAAAGAGAATTGAGTTTTCTTGACATTAAATCAGTTGCAAAAAGTGGATCCAGACTTCCTATATCGGAAGGAATTCCAATTTTCAGTGTTTGGACGTCTTTTTCTTTGGTACAAAAAATAAAATACAGTAAAATAAATAAAACTATCTTTAGTTTCATAATGTAAGTTAAAATACCAGACTTTTCGCAAAATACAATAAAGACGTTCACTCTTTAGAAAGGAAAAATTATATAAAACCCACAACTGAAATTTTTAGCTGTGGGGTAATCATTTTTAACTAAAGAATCTTTTTTCTACTTCTTCAGGTAATTTCTCTCCTGTAATTTTAGCTTCTTGCACAAGTTCCCAAAAATAGCGATACGTTGCGCGATCATGAAGTTCACCTGCATGTTGGATTGGTCCCCAGTCTGCTTCTTGAGCCTTTAAAAGAATTTCGCAGGCTTCTTGAACTTTACTGTAATCGGGTTTCATTGCATCTACAATTGCTTGGATTTGTGTTGGGTAAATAGACCACATTCGCAGGAAACCAAATTCATATTTTGCTCTGTGAGCGTCTTGGTAAGTTTGGTATGGATTTTTTAAATCGAGTGTTACGTTATGTGCTGGGACAATTCCATGTGCTAAGGCAACAGCCACTACTTCTGCTTTTGCACGTCTTAAAACTGCATGTTCAAATTGTCCGGGACTTCTCATACAATCATCTGGAATAGCTCCATGGTGACCTGAAATAAAATCCATAAGTCCAAAGTCTAAAACTTGTACCCAAGGTAGACCGGCTATTTCATCTACTTCACGTAACGCCCCATGAGTTTCAATTAAAACATGGATGGGAATTTCTCTTTGAATTCCACTTTTTTTTGCCACATCCTGAATATAAGAAATCATTTCTGAGACATGGCTTGCTTTGGTTGGTTTAGGGATTGTGATATAAGCAATTTTATTCCCTGCCCCTGGAATTACAATATCCACATCTTGTTTCCAATAAGGATTTGTATAATCGTGAATGCGAACTCCACTCATTTTTAATTTATTTAGTTCTGAATTTTGGATTCGAACAATCATTTCGGCATGTTCTTTTTCTTTGCCGGTTTGAGCTCCATCTTCACAGTCCATTGTAATATCAAAAAGACCACCCATTTTGTTTTGCATTTCTAAAGCTTTTGTGATTAATTTTTCTGAACCAGCAAAGTGTTCACATACGGGTATAATGGGGAAAGGTTTTTCACCCGCAAAGAGTGCCTCTTTTGGATGTTTTAGGTTTGCCATTTTTGCTCCTTTCGTTTTTGGTTTCCTTTATACATTCCTAAAAAATAAGATTTTAGGTAAATCAAAAAACATTTTTATGACTCAAAAGAGGCTAACTCTTCTATAATCTATGCTTTCTAATCAAACTTAAACTTCTTGTTATATAGCTTGCTATTCTATCTTATTTTAAAAAAATGTTCAAAGGAGGTTTTTATGACCAAAAACATGGGTAATTTAGATAGAGGTTTTCGAATTGGATTAGCAATTCTTTTTGCAATCTTGTACTTTGCTGGAGTAGTAGAAGGAACAGTAGGGATTATTCTTCTTGTTCTTGCGGGAGTCTTTTTACTTACAAGTATAATAGGTTTTTGTCCTTTGTATTTACCTTTAAAAATTTCTACTATAGAAAAAAAATAAACTCATGTAAACAGGGGAGAGCTCCCCTGTTATCCTTTTAAGTTGTAACTAAACTAACTTCTTTTTTTGTTTCTTGCGGTAAAATTTCTATCCATTCCCCTTTTGTGTTTTTATATTTTTGTTTTCCCTTTGCAATTGCGTCATTTTTTAAACCTTCTTCTAAAACATGAATGGGGGGTTTCTTTAAGTCCCAAATCAAACCAAAAAATTCCATAGTTTTTAATATATAATAAGTTAGATCAATTTCATACCAATAAAATCCCATGTTAGCGGAATGTCTGTAATAATGATGGTTGTTGTGCCAGCCTTCTCCCATTGTAAGAATGGCAAGAAAGAAATGGTTTTTACTGTCATCTCCTGCGTTGAAACGTTGTTTTCCAATTACATGAGCTAATGAATTAATAGAGTAAGTGGCATGTCCTGCTAAAAAATTAGCAACTCCATATCCATAAACTAGAACTGGAAAACTAATAAGTCCAAGCACTATAGAAAATAACAAAGGGGGAATCCAATGGTATTTATCGAGCCAAACTAATTCAGGGTATTTCATGTAATCTTTTATGATTTTAGGATCAAACTCATTGTGATCATCTCTTAAAAACCAAAGCATATGAGAATGCCAAAATCCATGCCTAGGAGAGTGTAAATCTTTTTCAGTGTCAGAATATTTATGATGATTACGATGATGAGCCGCCCACCATAAAGGTCCTTTTTGCATTGCCATGCAACCAAGCCAAGCTAAAATAAATTGCATGACGCGTGACGTTTTATAAGCGTTATGTGAAAAATAACGGTGATACGCTCCCGTAATTCCAAACATTCTCAAAAAGTAGGTAAACACAGCTACTCCTATTAATTCCCAAGAAAAGGGAACAAAGAACACAAACAAGGGTGTAAACGAAATAAGAATAAATAAAATTAGTGTCGTACGTTGACTTTTGGGTTTTTTTTGTAATGATTGGATACTTTCCATTTTTCCTCCATCTTTTAAGATGGAAAGAAAAGGAAAAGGTTGCAAAAATCTAATAGTATTAGACAACTAGAATGTATTTTTATAATTCTCCTCAACAAACTTTCTTGCAAATTGTACCAATTCTTCCCACTGCGTCACTCGGTGAATTTTCCATCCTTGCTCTTTTAATAATTTTAATTTAGGATATTTACTAATTGAATAAGGTAAATTCAAAACCATTGTTCCTCCTCCCCCTGCTTTTTCTAGAGCCATTTTCGAAATATCATAACCATCAAGTTTGTTGTATTTGTCTAGTATAGTATCTACTCCATCATCGGAAATGATAAGAATATGAACCTTTCTATCCGTTGGTTTTCTTGTGGAGTATGTTTCTTCAAAAATATGCAAAGGAAATTGCGTTCCTCCTCCTAAATAACCTGTTACAATTTGCATTAATTTTTTTTCATCTTCAATGAATTCTTTAGTAGTTAAATTTAAATCCTTCCAACTCCATAAAGTGGCTTGGACTTTGGAGTTAGCGCGTAACGCAGAAAGAAGAATGATTGCTCCTGCTAAAGTTAAATAAGAAACTTTATAACTTGGATTTGGCATAGAGCCAGAAGAATCTATATAAATATCTAAATCAATTGTTTCAAATTTTTGTCCAGCACCCTCAATTTCTCCATAATAATCTTCTAAAATGCTATAACCCGGAATGGGAATAGGACTTTTCAATGCTGTTTGAAACCAATTGATATTTTCAAATGGATCGCTAATATCCCAAATTTCACTTCCTTCTAAAATTTCTTCTTTGGCTTGAGATGTGAACTTTTTTGGAAAAGGAATTAAATGGGGAAGGGCAAGTTGTTTATAATAAGAGTATAAAAATTCTGTTAAATTAAATTGGACTCCAAGTTGATTTAAAATTTCTCTTATCTCGCTAGGACTTCGGGTGTTGGATTGATTCGCTTGGACGTTACGCGCTGATTGAGATTGGGTTGCATTCTCTTGTATAGGGATTTCACTTAGATTTGGATCCATAGAAGGATGTTGGATGTCTGATTTCTCAATTTCTTCAAAGTCAAATAAGCTTGAGGGAATTTCTTGATAATTACTATCATTTACAGTGGAATTATCCAACCAATAACTCATTTTGTTTTGTGTTTGAGCAGAGTTATTTTCCATAAGATAAGGAATGCAAAGACAAGCAAATTTTCCTGCACCAGAAATCCAATCAATTGCAAAGTTTCGAATGAGTCGATTTCCAAGTCCTGCATCGGCTTCTATTGTATTTGAAATTTCTCCTTTTGTAAGGGTATTTTTAGGAAGAGCCCATAATAGTTCATAAATTCTCATGTAGAAATTCCAAAATAGATCCACTTTATCTGGTTGAAATTTTTTATAGACTTTGTCAATGTTTAATCCAAACTCAAGTTTTAGTTTGTTGTTAATGAGTAGGTCCGTATAAATGTTTCCTATAAAATTTGTATAACTAGTTAAAGAGGGAAAGGTAAGAGCCTTTTTAATTCGTAAAAGCATTCTACCCATATCCGTAAGGTTTGATGGATACACAATATGATGTCCAATTTCATGCGCTAAAATTTCTACAGGATATTCACTCAAACCAAGTTGCATAATCTTGGGGAGATCTACAATGATTGTATGATCTGTAAGACGAATCATAGCAAATAGTCTTCCAGTTTTTAATTCTTGTCTTTCCTTTTCGCTAAAGATAAATTTTGGTTCTCTTAATCGGGCAAATTTTGTCCATAAAGAAAGTGCTACTTCCCAAGCCTTTTGCCATGTGGAGAGAACTTCCTTATAAGTTTCCATTGAATCCACCAACTAACATGTAATGTGTAAAATTTGAAACTACAAAAAATGAGTCTTTCGTTGTTCTTAAAAGGAAATTCTCTGGAAAAGCAGGAAGTAAAAAGGATTCCCCTTTATAAGAAATACAATTTTTATTTAAAATAATTTCTAATTTATTGTTGTTATTTGGTTCTTCTTGGATTTCTTGGCTAAAAATGGGCACAAAACTAACTCCAAAAAAATCTGCGTAAATTTGAAAAATTTTATCTTCATCATTTACTATATTCGCATGTTTGTTATAAAAAGTGGGAGGTTGAAGGAAAATTCCATTTAAAGCACTATGTCCACCTGCAACATGTACTTTCATTGTTAGCTTGGCGTTTTGTTTTTCAAATAATTTGGGATCATTCCATGGATTTTGTTTTAAGAATTCAATAAAAAGTTTTTTATTATTTTCTGAAAGTTGGGTTTCAAAAATTAAATTTAATATATTGCAAGGAAGTTCTTCTAATAATTCCAAACTTTGACTTCGAAATTTGGCTAATCCATTTTTCCATGCTAGAACAAAACCAACTTGAAATAGCTGCTTGTTATTTTCACAAACGGGAATGATTTTAACGTAATCTTGTATCCAATAATTGATTAAAAATTTTTTTTCTTTTTGTAAATTAATTAAAACATTTGGCAAATAGGTAAAAAGAAATTCTAAATGTTTATAACTAAAGTTTTCTAAAGATTCTATAATATATTCCCATTTATTCATGAACTCGGGATATTGAGAATTTTCTCCTATAAGTTTTTTAGCTAACATTTCCAAAGTTTGAGAAAAAATAATTTCAACGATTGTTTTCAGTTCTAATGTTTTCCAATCTTCAAATTTATTGAAAAGATTTAAAATGTTATACAAAGTTTTTTCAAAATCGGTTTCC
Source organism: uncultured Leptospiraceae bacterium (assembly GCA_937924465.1). Taxonomy (GTDB): domain Bacteria; phylum Spirochaetota; class Leptospiria; order Leptospirales; family Leptospiraceae; genus CALDSP01. Next base: position 17,202 of record CALDSP010000205.1, on the reverse strand, counting down.
TCAATATGAGAATACTCAAATTTATAATTTAAAAATATTTGTTCCCACTTACTTTTTTCAAGGACAAGAATTTTCCTAAATTCTAGAGCTAGGTGCATAGTAATTTGATTCAAAAATTTCCTCTTTTACAGATTTATATTTTTACGGTATTGTAAACAATTCAAATTTGCTTGATATTGATTTTTTACTTTAGGTTGATTTTATTAATCTTAGAAAAATTAATTGACATTATTTTTATAAGTTGAATTTTGAATGACTTAAATTAAAAGAATATCAGAAAGGAATGCACATGAGAATTTATTTTATAATTTTGGGATTAATCTGGATTTCAGTTTCGTTGTTTGCAAAAGAAAAATTTACGAGTTCTTATCTTGATTTTTCAAAAGACTGCAAAGCAGAAACTTCAGATTCAGAAGGAGATGCTCCTTTGGTTTGTAAATCCATTGGAAAATACTCTGTAAAAGTAAACTATTCTGCTTGTTTTGAGACTGTTTTAGTTGAGTCCAAAGATCAAAAAGAGGTAATTGAATTTTCTAATCAACCTATTGGTGCAACAGATAAACGAAAAATGGAGTGGAGATTTTTCAAAAACCAACCTGTAGGAATTATTTATCGGATGGATGTAATGAAACCTACTCCCAATGAGAACTGTCCCGAGCAGAGGGCTGGAAAAGAAAAACTAGAAATCCGCGGACTAGGGAAATTTTCAGATTTGTCTAAATCAGTCTCTGGGAAAAATGCTAACGAAAAAGCCCGTAAAATTTTAGATTCTTTTGTAGTTAAGCGCTTGGAATAAATAAAAAAGTAGTAACAACTACAGTTTTAAAACTTGGGGGACGTCTCAAGTATCCAAACCGATTTTGTAGTAACAACTACACTAAAGCTCGTCTGCCACGCAACGAATATTGTAGTAAGCAGAGCTCTTCCCATTACTAGCTACTCTGCCATCAGCTGCCACAAGAAGCAATGCTTCGCTTGAATTAGCCGCATTGGTTGTAGAACTCCAAAGCCCGCCGCCACCAGATATACCAGTAGTAAATATGCCATGGTCTAAAAATGGGTCTTTTTTGGTCATGTCTAAAATAGACCTAAGCTCATTTATGTTTGGCAAACGCCAGCTCTTACCGGCTAAATTTAAAGTATTACAATTACCCAACGCAGTGTTCCACTTGTTAGCTGAAGAGGCATTAATACAGCTAGTGCCATTCCATGTTTGTCCTATTTCACATTTCTGCCAAAGAAGTCCCGTGGACTTATCCTTTACAGTTCCATCTCCATTGTCGGTGAAATTACTTGCATTTGGTAAAAAGTCTCTTTTGAATTTGGAAGACACGCACAAGACAGCGAGACTGCTTGTTTTTGCTGCAAAGGAGGTGGAAGCAGGGACAAAGTTATGAAAAAAATTTACATACGCGTTATGATTAGATAGATTGGTAGGATGGGGAGTGCTTGTCCAGATTGCACCGGGTGGATTTGGGAAAAAACTTGTATTTACCCCATAAGTGCTACCATAATCCTGTAAGGTTTGCAGTTCTAAATAAGTCGGCACTCTCCATTTTTCCCCTGCAAGAGAAAGAGACCCACAGTAATTTTCAGCATCCGCAAAAGGAAGAGTTTCTACAGTTCCAGTACAGGAAGGTCCTTCCCTGCCTTTTACACATTTCTGCCAAAGTAAACCTGTAGTTGTGTCTAAAACTGTCCCATCCTCCCTATCCTCATACCCACGCACAAGCCCTTTTGAATAGTGCGCGTCTGCATAACTTGTAGTTGGAGAGGTTTGCCCTGTTTTTAGTGGAGGCATTTGGTAGGGTCTTATTGTAGTTGTTACTACACTGCTATTCAGAAAGCCTTCTTTGATGGCTATCATTTTGACTGGGATTGTTCCACTGCCGGCAAAAGCCCATATACTAACAGGATATTTATAAAGGAAGGAGTTAATACTAGGCTCCGTGCCATCCAAAGTGAAGTAGATTTTGGCGTCTGGAATGTCCACAGAAAAAGTAATAAAAGTAGGGATACTATAGCTACCCGCCGGAGGAGGTGCTTGGATTTTAGGTGAAGGAAGAGCTTTGGGGGCATTCAAGAAAGAAAAGACGAGGTTAGAAACAAGCCCTTTGGGGGTGCTCATATCCCACGGACTGCGTTTTGCCTTCAAACAACTCAACAAAGCAAGTAAAATAGGACAAAATTTTATAAATTTTATAAAAATCACAGGCTCCTCCTTTTACTTTTAAGGGTAGATTGTGCAGCTACTTTCTTTTATCATTTTAAGCAAGGATTTTTAAACTCTTCAAAACTGAACCTTAAAATCCTTCTTATTTTTATCTATAAAAAAATTATTGTGTTAGTGTAAATTTGATTGTGACTTTTATCAATCTTAGAGCTTGATATAGATCAATTTTTTTGTATTAAAAACTTGTGAAAATAAAACAAGAGAGGGTGCTTCTATGAGAATATTATCTATTGTATTTTTGATTTTTCTTGGGTGTGGTGAAGAAAAGACTTCAGAAAATTTAAATCCTGGGATGGCTTCTCTTCAAGATATTGGTTCTCAAAACAATATTGTACAAATTGCCGCCAATTCAAAGGATCACACTACTTTAGTAACTGCGGTCAAGGAAGCTGGACTCTTGGATTCTTTGGCAAATCCCGGTCCTTTTACAGTATTTGCTCCTACAAATGCTGCCTTTGAAAAATTACCAAAGGGAACAGTAGAATCTTTATTAGAGCCTAGCAAAAAGAAAGAGCTAATCCATATATTGGAATATCATGTAGCTGTTGGCTCTTACAAAAAAGAATACTTAAAAGACGGATTTACTTTAGGAATGGCAAATGGTAACAATATTTCTATTCAATGGAAAAATGGAGAACCTATGATAAATGGAATAGCCAAGATTCTTGAAAGCATTCCTGCAAGCAATGGAATTATTCATGTTATTGATAGCGTTTTACAAGAGTAAGTTAACCTTTCAATGAGTCTTAAGAATATGGAAAAAGAATCAAAAACTTTTGCACTAGCACGATTTTTAACAATTTGGGTTTTACCATTATTATTTGGTTTGGCTCTGTATACTTTTATTTATGCAAAAGGTGGATCCTATTTAACTAACGATCCATCCGCCTGTGCTAACTGCCACGTTATGCAACAATATTATGATGGTTGGCTAAAAAGTAGCCATCATAGTATAGCTGTTTGCAATGATTGCCATGCTCCAAAAGGATTTTTTAGAAAATATTATACAAAAGCAAGCAATGGTTTTTGGCATTCTTATGCATTCACTTTAGACAATTTTTCCGACAATCTTTCCATTAAGCCTAGTAATTACAAAATAGCACAAGAGGCTTGCATGAATTGTCATTTGGAACTTACAGAATCAATTACTTATTTTTCGTCTCATCCAAATTCAGATTGTATTCATTGTCATGGTGCTATAGGACACCCTAAAAAATAAGGAGAAAATATGAATAACCAAGAATCTATTTTCCACACAATTAGATATAATAAAAAAGTAGCTCTTACTTTTTCAATTCTAGTTTTTTTGGCTACGTTGGGCGTTATTGCAGTTCTTGTTTCTGTGATTGAAAGAAAACAAGAAGCCAAGAATCCTTTCTTTCGTGTAGTGGAACTAACTGATACTACAGAAGATCCTTCTGTATGGGGAAAAAACTTTCCTTTACAATTTGATTCTTACCGTCGTACTGTGGATCAGGTTCGAACTCGCTATGGAGGAAGTGAGGCAATTCCAAAGACTCCAACCCAAGCAGATCCTCGTTCTGTAGTTACACAGTCCAAAATTGAAGAAGATCCTAGGCTCAAAACTATGTGGGCAGGCTATGCTTTCGCAAAAGACTTCAGAGAAGAACGCGGGCATGCTTATATGTTAGAAGATCAACTTTTCACCCAACGTCAAGTAGTTGTCAAACAACCCGGAACTTGTATTCATTGTCATGCCTCTGTATATGTGCAATACATGAAGGCAGGAAATGGAGATTTAATAAAGGGCTTTGAATATTATAACCAAAAGCCGTATCAAGAAATTAAAAATGACTTTAAACATCCCGTTACGTGCATAGATTGTCACAATCCCACAACTATGGAGCTTCGAATTACACGTCCGGGATTTTTAGAAGGAATTAAAGCTCTTAAAGAAAGTGAAGGCAAAAAAAATTATGATCCAAATAAAGATTCTACACGTCAAGAAATGCGAAGTTATGTGTGTGGACAGTGTCATGTAGAATACTATTTTAAAGGAACAGAAAAACGACTTGTCTATCCTTGGGCAAAAGGCTTAAGTGCAGAAAAAATGTTGGAATACTATGATGAGGTTGATTTTAAAGATTGGATTCATGCAGAAACAGGAGCGCCTGTTTTAAAAGCACAGCATCCTGAGTTTGAAATGTGGAGTATGGGAATTCATGCTCGTTCGGGTGTAAGTTGTGCAGATTGTCATATGCCATACAAAAGGGAAGGAGCTCAAAAAATTAGTGATCATCATGTAAGAAGTCCATTGCTAAATATCAATAGAGCATGTCAGACTTGTCATCGTTTTTCAGAGGAAGAACTTCGAGCAAGAGTAGAAAACATTCAGGAAAAAACTTATTTCCTAAGAAATATTGCGTTGGATGCTTTAGTAGATTTAATAAATGACATTAAAAAAGCAAAAGAAAAAGGCAAGTCAGATGCTGAGTTGAAATCAGCTAGAAATTTCCAACGTAAGGCACAATTCTTAATTGATTTTGTAGAAGCAGAAAACTCTACAGGATTTCATGCTCCTCAAGAAGCCGCAAGACTTTTAGGACTTGCTGTTGATTATGCTAGAAAAGGACAAACTTCTTTAAGGTAAGGTACTTATGAAGCTTTTACTAATAATTTTTTTTAGCTCTTGCTTAACGTATGCTCTTTATTCTCAAGAAACTAAGACAGAAGAAAACAAAGTTTATCAATCTACTATGAAAGGAGATATCTCTCCAGAGTATCTCCGTTCTATGTTTTTGAGTCCAGAACAAATTGCATCTCTTCGTAAAACAAATACTCTTTGGCTAGATAATTTAAAGCTTGGGTTTTATGTTCGACCTCGTTATGAATCTCGGCAAAATTTTGATTTTAACAAAACTACTGATGATTACTCTAATTTTGTTGCGCAAACAACACAAGCGTGGTTTATTCTAGATCCTTCTCCTTATTTTGCCATGAAAATTACCATTCAAGATTCAAGAGTTTGGGGTGGTAGTCAAGTTCCAAGTGGTGGAGATACACGTTATGCGCTAAGTACAAGTGCAGGTTATGTTTATACGGCAACTCCTGTTGTTACGAAAAATAACACAGACATCCGAGAGGCTTTTGTTATGTTAAAAAAATCGGATAAGGTGCCCTTAGATATACAAATTGGACGGATGGTTTATGCTTATGGAGATTTAAAAGTTTTGGGACCTCTGAATTGGCTTTATAATGGATTTTCTTTCGATGGTGTACGTTTCATGTACAATACAAAGGAGTACAACTTGCATGCTTTTGGAACAATCTTGAGTGAACAACATAGTGCACCCGGAGGAACCATCACAGTAAATGGGAAAGCCAACGGTACAATTGATGATGCTTATTTTACTGGAACTTATAACACTTTTAAACAATTAGAGTTTGTTCATGTAGATTTTTATGGATTTGGTTTGCATAAAAAGTGGATTCTAAACAACAACCCCCTTACAACTCAAGATCGGCTTCGTCAAAGAGATGAGCTTTATACTGGAGGCTTTCGCATAACGAATCGAACTGCAAATAACAATTTACCAAAAGGTCAATCTTTTGATTTTACAATTGAATCTGCTTGGCAATGGGGTTATAATGGAGAGAGAGTAAAGGCAGGTTGGGATATTCTAGACTTAAAATATGGAGCAAACAACATTTATACCGAACGCGTAAAATATGATTCAAGGTTTTTCTCTGTAGAAGCCGGTTATTTAATTCTTGAAAGTTTACGTATAGGGGTTGGTTATACTTATGGTTCGGGTGATCCCAATCGGTCGGACTCTCGCGCTGGAACTTGGTCACCACTTTTTCCACAAATTGCGGGAAGTTTACCCTATTGGAACATTATGAATGGTCAAAGTACTTTAGTCAGTTTTCAAAATTCAAAGGCTTATTCTTTTCATGTAAATTTAAAAACAGAAAAATATGGAACTTTTATATTTGTTGCTTACGACAATATGAAAGCTAAACTGCAAGATGCTTGGTATAACGTAACGGGAGCGGGTATAACCGGAGGAAGTTCAGAGAATTATTCAAATGAACGGTTTACCAAAAGTGATAGATTGGGAAAACGTCTTTTTTATCAGTATGATTTTACTTGGATTTATAATTATGCAGAGTATCTTTCTTTATGGTTTGGAGCTTCTTATATTCAAGCACAGGATGCAATTCGTAACGTAAGGGATAACCCAAATGAAACTAATCCAATCAAGCGTTATACCTTTGATCCCAAAGCAACTTATTTTTATTTTATGGTATCTGCTGCAATATAAAAATTATACAAAAGAAGAGTAGGCTTGGAAGATATTATCTGGCAATTTAGTGGGGGTTCCTTTTATTTTATGTAAAAAACAAATTTCAGACTTAGCACGAGAACGAACTTTATTGGCTCTATCACTCATTTCATGAAGATAAATAATTCTAGTTTTAGTAAGTTCACCTACCCATGTATAAATTAACAATTCGTCAAATCCAATTACGGGATAAATGTATTCTATTAAACTTCTGTAAATGACAGAATTTGCATTTGCGTTTTTATACAATTCTAAACCAAAATTATCTTTTACAAAATTCCATCTTGCCAGCTCATAATAAGCAGAATAAACAGCATTATTCATGTGAAAAAAAGAATCCATTTCATAAGGACGAGCTACAGCTTGCGTAACGTGGTATATTTTTGGATTAGCTTCATGAAAAGATTGCAGTTTTTCTATAGAATAAGGTAGAATGGAAGAGTTCATTTCTGAACCAAACTTTTTTGCAAACTCACTAGCTAGGTGAATGTACTTTTTATCTCTTGCTACAAAGGCCCAGTAAGCATCAGCAACAAAAACTAAGGAGTTATCAGCTTTTCTATAAATTTCTTGTCTTAAAATTCCTCTTACTTTTTGTGTATGAATTTGTGTACTAAATACTTCTAACTCTTCATTGTAGTAAACTTGCTTTTTAAAAAAACAATTGTATTTATAAAGGATCATTTCTACTGGAGATTCATGGACTTCTCTAATTTCTAGCCCTCTTTCTCTTAGCATAGAAACCCTAGCTTCTTCTAAATAACGTAAGTAGTTTGTGTTGTTGATATGTTGATTTATATCTAGTTCGCAATGACGCGTAACGAGACTAAAGGTATGGGTTTGCATTTATTCCTTTTTAAAGAGTGAGCCTAAAGCATCTTTGGCTTGAGCTTTAGTAAAATCCTCCCGTTCAATGAGGGTTAGCTGGACGCCAGCCGACTTTATACGATTGAGTATTTTGATGGAATCGGCTGGACTTTTTAGAGTAGTGGCGGCATACTTGAAAGTAGTGCCGCAGGCTGGACATTTAATGTCTTTTAAATAATTGAGCCCAAGTTTTTTACAGTTACCACAAGAGCCGTACAAATCCTCAATGTAGATGAGGTGTTTCTCTACCTCTTCCACATTTATTTCTGTCCAAATTCGAACGAAACGTTTTTCAGACATTATTTTGTAGAATCTAAGTCAGATTCTGCTTCTCCTGATTTACCTTCGGGTTCTGAACTAGGAGCAGAGGTATCAATAATATTAAAAGTTACACGTCTATTCTTCGGAGAATTTCCTTCTATTCCTGGAATAGGTTCAGAAGAGCCAACCCCTTTAGTTACGATTCTAGCATCTAAATCTTTTACTTTGACTTTTTCTGATTTCATAACTTTGACAATATACTTTTTAACTTCTTCTGCCCGTTTCTTGGAATAGTAAATGTTTCCTAATTTGCTCCCTTCTCTTGTTTCAGGACCAGTTGTATCTGCATGACCAATAATTTCCAACTTTACATTTTCTGGTAATTTTTCTAGGACATCTCTCAAAACAGAAGCCGTAGTTTTTAGCCAATTTATGAAATCTTTTTGATTCGGAATATCCCAACGCTTATACTCAAAACCTTCAATGGTTTCTCCATCGGGATAACGAATTTCTTTGATTTTTGCAGACAGTTCTTCAAAAAGTTCTCCATAATTCAAAGTTGACATTTCTGTGGGAGTGGTTGTTTCACTTTCTCCGCTTCCAAAGCTTTTGCCTTCTTCTACAACTACAACATCAGTCTCTTTTCGAGCAGATATACCTTCTTTTGCTTGTTTGGCGTCAAAATCTGCTGTAGTGGAAGGAGAAGGAGTATCCGTTGTAGGAGTATCATCTTTTTTATCCCCTGAAGAGCAAAATGTCATAGATAAAACAAACACCGCAATGTATATTGTTTTAAAGATATAGCCTTTATTCATAAATTTCTTCCTTTTACAATTTTACAATTTATTGTTATTGTAATACTTTTGGCAATCAAAAAAAAAGAAATCATTTTTCAAACCTTCTTGAGTATATTTGAAAGTATACCTTTCTAATTAAGCAATAGTTGAACAATCATTACGAAATTTTTCAAGGGAAGGTTAAAAAGACTAGTAAAATTTTTGAAATTTGAAAAAAAGTTTTTGTGAAACAATTTTTATTTCTTTCATTTCTAACTTGTAGTTTTCTTTTTTCTGAAGTTGTTATAAAAGAGGTGAATAAACTCCCTAAAATGGCAGAATATGAAGGTGACCCTAAAGTTATTTATAAAGTAGACGACAAGGAAGGAATCCATTTTATTTTTTTAACCCGAACAGAAAATGGAAGTTTCGGAAAACAGGGTTATCGTTCAGAAATTCGAGTTTACAAATATTCTAGTTCTCCTAAAGGATTTCGTAAAGCTTGGGAAATCAAAGATTTCAATACTCATTTTCTTATGAATATAGAATGGATTGATAATGTTTTTGAAGTAGGCGATTGGGATGGAGACGAAATTGTAGATACTTTGGTTATTTATAAACTTTCTCAGGACGGAGAAGATCCCGATTTTTATAAATTAGTAGGTTATTATAAAAACAAGAAGTTTGCTATACGTTATGAAATGGTAAAACAAGAAGGACCTGGCAAAGAACCAAAGGTGGATAAGATTACTTTAAAACTTCCTAAAAAAGTTCAAAAACACATCAAACAATTATGGATGAAACATGTAGGAGCAGAATATTAGTTTGCACGTAACGTAAATATGTTTTGGGTAGATTACCTAATTATAGTTATTTTTTTAATTATAAGTTTTGTTATTGGTCATATTTCAAGTAGAAAAGAGAAAACTCTTAAAGCTCATTTTCAATCTGAAAGTAAACTAGCTTGGTTTGTATCTGGTACGGCTATGGTTGCTACTACCTTTGCTGCAGATACTCCGCTTGCTGTAACTGAACTTGTATATCAATATGGAATTTGGGGAAACTGGATTTGGTGGTATATGGCTATTGGTTCCCTTTTTACAGTTTTTATTTTTGCTCCCTTATGGAAAAGAGCCAAAGTCATAACAGACTTAGAACTTGTGAGTTTACGTTATGCGAAAAAAGGAAGCCAAGTTTTACGAATTGGAAAAGCTTTATACTTAGGTTTATTCATGAATGTGATGATTATGGCTTGGGTTAACTTAGCTATCAAAAAAATCTTAGAAGTTTTTTTCCCAAATATTTCTAGCTTGTTATTAGTGAGTTTGCTTTTTCTTTTTGCTTTGGTTTATACTTCTAGTACAGGTTTAACTGGAATCTCTTATATTGATACTTTTCAGTTTTTCTTTGCAATGGGTGGATGTGTTTTGCTGGCTTTCTTTGCTATCTCTAGTCCCAAGATAGGCGGAATCAAAGAACTTATATCAAAATTACCGAGTGAGAAACTTGCTTTTTTCCCTGAGTTTTCTACTTCAGAATCTCCTTTTCATTACACTAAATTTTTATTGTTAGTGAGTGTTGCATGGTGGGCGAGTTGGTATCCTGGGGCAGAACCTGGAGGTGGAGGTTATATTGCGCAGAGAATTCTTGCTACAAAAAATGAAAAGGAAGCTATTCTTTCAAGTCTTTGGTTTGTAGTTGCTCATTATTTTATAAGACCTTGGCCTTGGATCTTAGTTGCATTGGTGAGTTTAGTTTTATATCCAAACTTAGCACCTAACGAATCAGGAAAAGGATTTATTTACGTTATGCGCGATTTGTTACCCTCTGGATTTTTAGGACTTTTACTTGCTAGTTTTCTAGCGGCTTATCTTTCTACAATAGCAACTCATTTAAACTGGGGAGCGTCTTATTTAATTTACGATTTATACAAACCATATATAAAGCCAAATCAAAATGATTTTCATTATTTATGGATTACCAAATTGATTGAGCTTATTTTTATGATAAGTTCAATTTTAATTACCTTTTACGGACTAGAAAGCATTTCTGGAACGTGGTCATTTTTAATTGAGGCAAGCGCTGGGGTTGGATTTGCCTTAGTTGCAAGATGGTTTCTTCCAGTCATTAGTGCATGGGGTGAACTTGTTGGGTTTGTGGTTCCATTATTGATTCATTTTTTGGGACAATATTTTCATTTATGGGATAGAAATCTTTCAATACTATATAATACAAGTTTCACAATAGTTCTTGTCTTAGTTGTTTCTTATTTTACAAAAGAAAACTTAGATACACTTAAAAATTTTTATTTAACAGTCAATCCACCCGGAATATTTTGGAAAACTTGGGCAGAAAAAAATAATTTATCAATTCAAGAGAGTAATATTTCTCTTTCTCATGTTTTCATAAAAGTTTTAGCTGGACTTCTAATTTTATACTTGGGACTTTTTTTGGTAGGAAAAATATTGCTTTTAAATTAAAAATTATTTTACTAAATGCTTTTTTATACAAATCTTCTTTATGATTTCAATAAAGTTTAATCAAAAAGTTATAGTTTTATAATTCAATGGAAAGGGGCTTCCTTTTCAAATTTCAAAAAGTTTTCAGGTAGAGGAAGTTCAAATTCTAAAAATTTTTTTGTAAAAGGATGGATAAAAGCTAGTCTCTGCGCAAACAACAGAAGTCCATACTTAGAAAATTCACTTCCACTTCTTGAGTAAAGCATATCTCCTACAATGGGACATTTTAAATATTGAAAATGCACTCGAATTTGATGAGTGCGTCCCGTTTCAATGTTCACTTCTACAAAACTGAAAATTCTATGCCGTCTTGAAGAAATTGTCTTTAAAACTTTATAGTGTGTGATTGCAAGTTTACCTTTTTCACTTATTGTCATTTTCATACGTTCTGTTGGATGACGCGCTATTTTTTCTTGGATGGTTCCTTCTGGATTTTTGGGGCTTTGGATGAGCCAAGCATAGTAACGTTTTTGAATTTCTCTTTTTTGAAAAAGATTACTTAGTGCAATATGGGCTTTATCTGTTTTTGCTACAAGTAAAAGTCCCGAAGTTGGCTTGTCTAATCTATGGACTATGCCCGGTCTAGTCTCGCCTCCTATTTTAGAAAGATTTTTAAAATAATATAAGAGCCCGTTTATTAAACTTGGAGTTGAATTATCCAAACCACCATGAGTAGAAATTCCTGCCGGTTTATTGATTACTAAAAACTCTTCTTCTTCGTGAACAACATTAAAGTCGATTGCGAAAGGCTCAAGTTGAGTTTTTTTTCTGGGAGGTATTTGGATTGTATATTCTTCTTGAAACTTAACTTTATGACTTGGTTTTAAAATCTTTCCATCTAAACGCTTTATGTAGCCTTCTTCTAACCACTTTTGGAGAGTAGTTCTGGAAAACTCTTCTCCGGTAGCTTGGTGCAAGAATTGATCTAATCGTAAACTCTGTTGATTTTCATTTACAATAACTTGGATTTGCATGAAAAGTTATATATGAAGTTTTCCTTCCACATATTCAAAATCTAAAATCTCTCCTGTCAAACTGACATTTACAAATTGACCTACCTGAAGGGATTTTAGATTTTCTGGATATATTTTCACTTTTAAATAATTATCTGTTATAATAACTCCATCCTTTTCTAGAATGCCTTCTTGAATTTGATTTTTCTGACGCATAACGTACTCTTGAAAATTTTTTCTTGCTAAATTTATAATTTTATGGACTCTTTCTTTTTTGACTTGTTTTGGTATGGGATCTCCAAATTCTGCGGCTTTGGTTCCATTACGCACGGAATAAGGAAAGGCATGTACTCTTGCAATTTCTAGTTCAGAAATAGTCTTAAGGGTTTCTTGAAATTCTAATTCTGTTTCAAAGGGAAATCCAGTTATAACATCTGTTCCAAGAAAAACATTTGGTAAAAGTTTTTTAATAATTTCAATTCTTTTATAATAAGTTTCTTTTGTATAACTACGTTTCATAAGTCGCAAGATCTTGGAACTTCCACTTTGTAAAGGAACATGTAAAAACTTGCAAAAGCGAGGATGCTGCATAAGATTTCCAAGTTCTTCATTGACATCTGAAGGCTCTATAGAGGAAATTCTAAGTCTTGAATATTCAAGTTTATTCAAAATTTTTAATAATAATTTATTAAAAGACTTTTTATTTTCTTTATCTCTATACCAACCTAGATTCACACCCGTAAGCACAATTTCTGCAATTCCCTGATCTTGTAAAAATTCTACCTGTGTTAAAATATCTTCTTCATTGCGGCTAATTCCTTTTCCTCTAGCTTGGGGAATTTTACAATAACTACAAATACGATTGCATCCATCTTGAATTTTAAGATATGCCCGAGTGTGTCCTTTAGGAATGGTATTGGAATAAGAAAACCTATCTAAGTTTTCTGGAATGGAGAAAGTTTTCCCTAACTTTTCAAGGATGAAATAGGGAAGTTTTGATTTTTCTGAATTTCCAACAACTCCAGTCACTCCGGGAATTCTTTCAATAATTTCTTTATCTGTTTCTGCATAACAACCAGTAACCCAAATTTGTGCTCCAAGATGATTTTTGATTGCCTGACGTATAACGTTTCGGTTTTTAGAGTCAGCTTTATTTGTGACTGTGCAAGTATTAATAACAACCACATTTGGATTATGATGAATATCTACAATTTTTAAGCCTAGTTTTTCTAGATTTGTTGCAAGACCATCTGTTTCAAATAAATTTAATCTGCAACCAAGTGTTTGAAATCCAACTGTAAATTCATTCATACACTAAATTTGAGAGAGTTTTTCGTTGATTCTTTTAAGGTTTTGTTCGAAAACCATTGTAGAAGAAATTTGAATGGCTTCGGTGAGCTTACTCTTTGCTTTTTGAAGATATTCTAACTTCTTTTCCTTGGAGCTTTGTGTTTCTGCTATTTTCTCGTAAACAATAGCTAGATTATTTTTATACACAGGATTATTTGAATCTAAAGAATTTGCCCATTCTAGAGAAATTTCTGCTTTATCCCATTCTTTCCGTATAGAATAGATATGTGCTTCTAATACTAGAGGTCTAGGATTTTCAGGAAATTGTGATTTTAAGAATTCAGCTATTTTGAGTGCTTTCTCGGTTTTTCTAAATCTGGCTAACAAATAGCCTTTTTGTAATTGAAGTGAGATATCATTTGGAAATTTTTTTAAACCTGCTTCACAAACTTCCATAGCTCCTTTAAATTGATAAGTTGAAGAATAGGCTTTTATAATTTGAGAAAATTTATCGGGGCTGGGATTATGCTTTAAGGATACAAACAAAGCATCAATGGCATCTGTTTTTTGTCCTAAATTCCATAAGGAATATGCATAAAACAAATAAATTTGATGATCTAAATTTTTAGAGTTCTCAATTTCATCCTCTAATAATTCAACAATTTTTTTATATTCCTTTGCTTGATATAAATTTTTGATAGTTTCCAATTTATTTTCTTGAGCAAAAAGACAAACATTTAAAATAAAATAAATTTTTATAATAGGAAATAATTTTTTTATAAATCTGTTCAAGCAGGATTGTAAAAATTTTTTTTTCATAAATTTTCTCACATAAGTACAAAACTATTTATTTGCAAATTTTTTTAAAAAAGTTGTTCTTTCAAACTTAATTTAAATTTTTTCTGCCCCAATAGAATTAGAATGTAAATTAATAATTTCTGATCGAAATGGTTCTACTGGATCGTAATAAATGGAAATAGTATCAAAAATTCCCAAAAGATAGGTTTCAATATGCTCTTCTGAAATAAATTGTTTTTCAGGTAAGCATAATACGGGAAGCATCTCTGCGTTATAAAAAAGTTTATAATCTACATCACCAAAAAAATCAAGTAAGTTTAGATATCCATGCCCTTTATAGACTCCACCACCTACGTAGTATTTATAAGTAATGTACACTTCAGGAAGAAATATGTTAGGGGAAAGTGTGCAGAGTTGAATTCTATCAATTAAAGCATAGTGTTTCACTCGTCTTATTCCAAACCAAAATTTTCGGAGGGCAAAATAAAACACTACAGTCAAAAAGATAACTAAGAAAGTCATAATTTAACTCATGGAAACTACTGCTTTCTGGTTGTCATTTCCTTCTTCTAAACCATAATCTTCCCATGGTCTATCTGAAAAAGTAAAAGTATTTTCAGAGACATCCATTTGAATGATAGTAGGAATTTTGTAGTTTCCTTTGAGAAGTTGCGCTGCCATGTAATCTTCAAGTTCCTTTTGAAAAATTCGGCGAAGAGGTCTTGCTCCAAAATTTTTGTCGTAACCAATATGCGCCATATGATTTTTTGCAGCTTCAGTCATAACAACAAGTAGTTTTTTATCTTTCAAACGCTTGTTAAAATCGGCAAGCATGATTTCTACAATTTGAATGATTTCTTCTTGCGTTAAAGGTTCAAAGTAGACAACTTCGTCTACACGATTTAAGAACTCGGGATTAAAATACTTTTTAAGTTCTTCCTTAGTAAGTTCTGACTTAGACTTTTCTTTGTCACCTTCGTTCTCTGCAAACCCAAGGCGACCCCCTTTTTGGATTTGTTTTGCTCCAATGTTTGAAGTCATAATGATGATTGTATCACGGAAATTTACTTTTCTACCTTTGGAATCAGTTAAATTCCCTTCTTCCATGATTTGTAAAAGAATATTAAAAATATCAGGATGGGCTTTTTCAATTTCATCCAGTAATACAATAGAATAAGGTTTTCTACGAACAAATTCAGTCAACTGTCCCCCATCGTCATAGCCAACATAACCTGGAGGAGCTCCAATTAGGCGACTTACTGCATGAGGTTCCATGTATTCACTCATATCAATTCGCAAAAGATGATCTTCTTTGCCAAAAAGGAACTCAGCCAAAGCTTTTGCAAGCTCGGTTTTTCCTACTCCGGTAGGTCCCATAAAGATAAAAGAGCCTGTGGGTCGTTTTTCGTTTTTGAAACCAGTTCTTGCCCTTCGAACCGCGCGCGCTACAGTTTCAATGGCATTTCTTTGCCCAACAACTCTTTGGTGTAAAATCTTTTCAAGATTGAGTAATTTTTCGTTTTCTTTTTCTTCCATTTTTTCAAGTGGGATTCCAGTCCATTGAGAGACAACAGAAAGAATTTGATCTTCATCAATTAGTACGGCCTGAGTTTCTAATTTTTCCTGCCAAACTTTGATTGCATCTTCTAAATTTTGTTTAAGGCGGGTAATTTTATCTCGAATGCTTGCGGCTTTTTCATATTCTTGTGCTCGCACCATCTCTTCTTTCTTGGTCGTAAGAACTTTAATTTCTTCCTCAAGAGCTTTTATATTTTCAGGACGTCCGCAGTTTGCAAGACGTGCTTTGGAACCTGCCTCATCTATAATGTCAATTGCTTTGTCAGGTAGATATCTGTCATTTATATAGCGATGGGAAAGATATACTGCTTTTTCTAGAGCAACTTTGGTGTAGCGTACTTTGTGGTGGCTTTCATAGGATTTTTTAAGACCTTCTAAAATTTTTACTGCATCTTCAGGAGAAGGTTCCAAAACTTTTACTACTTGAAATCTTCTTTCTAAAGCAGAGTCTTTTTCAATATATTTACGATATTCTGTGTTTGTAGTAGCCCCTATACATTGCAATTCTCCTCTTGCAAGAGCAGGTTTTAAAATATTTGCTGCATCTACAGCGCCTTCTGCTGCTCCAGCTCCAATGAGAGTATGCAATTCATCAATAAAGATAATAATATTCGAAGAATTTGTAATTTCCTTCATGATTTTTTTGAGACGTTCTTCAAATTCTCCACGGTATTTTGTTCCTGCAATTAAACCTGCTAAATCTAGAGCTAAAACTCTTTTATCGAAAAGTAGATCGGGAACTGTTTTTTCTACAATTGAATTTGCTAAACCTTCCACAATAGCAGTTTTTCCTACTCCAGATTCTCCTACTAAAACAGGATTATTTTTTGTTTTTCGAGATAAAATTTGAATCACACGTTCAATTTCTTTTTCACGTCCAATGACGGGATCTAATTTTTTGTCTCTTGCTAGTTGTGTTAAATCTCTGGCAAATTCATCTAAAATAGGAGTTTTGCTTTTTTCAGGTCTAGATTGCTGAGATTGAGTTGAATGAGATGTTGTGGCTCCTGCCCCCACAGGAGAGACTCCAAGCAACCGAAGGATTTCACTTTTAATGACATTATAATTTACACTGTAAGTAGAGAGAACTGCTGAAGCTATATTGTTACTATCTCGTACTAAAGCCAGAAGGATATGTTCTGTACCTATATAATTGTGTTTCATTCGCTTAGCTTCCTCTTTAGAACCTTCCACAATCCTTTGGTAACGTTCTTGAGTAGATGGAATATCAATCATAAGGCTTTCTTCACGAGAACGCCTTTCCACATCTTTCCGTAGGTCGTTTAAATTGATATTTAAGTGAAGAAGAATTTTGACAGCTACAGAGTCTTCTTCTTTTAGTAGACCTAAAAAGACATGTTCGGGGCCAACAAAGTCATGCCCTAATCTTTTAGCTTCTTCTTGAGCCATTTCGTAAATTACTCGTTTTGCGCGTTTTGTAAATTCAGCCATTTGAACTATACCTACTTTTTTTAAAATTTAGACTGAAGTTAGTTTCAAATATTATATATATATTTTTTTGGAATTATTTCCAATCAAATTTTTTTTTGAAAACAAAAAAATATTCAGAAAAAACTTTGAACAATTTTCTTATTTGGTTCCTGACATAAACTTTTGTTC
>CALDSP010000204.1 GCA_937924465.1 uncultured Leptospiraceae bacterium | reverse complement strand
TAAATCACCTTATAGCATTTTTCTGTTAAATTGATTTGTTCTAAGAATTCTTTAGCTTTGTTATTAAATCCACATATATTCAAATTTTGATCAATTACAAAGATTGGATCAGGAAGAATATGGAAGATGTTTTCAAAATCAATAAAATTCGTCATATTGTGATACTTTTTCTGTTTTTTTAATTAGTTTTGTAAGAGTTCAGGAGAATGCAAAGTATTTTTAAAATTATAAAGATTCATTTTGTAAAAAACTTGTCTTCTTAAAATTCTTTTAAATTACTATTTTTAAACACTTAAGAAAACTTTGGAGGACACATTGAAAGAGTTTATTATTGGAATTGATGCCGGCACAACGGGAATTCGAACTTTTTGTTTTGATAATAAAGGGAAAGTAATTTCTATGGCTTATGAAGAGTTTAAACAAATTTATCCTAAGCCGGGATGGGTAGAACACAATGCTGAAGAAATTTGGACTAAGACAGAAAAACTCATTACTTCTGCAATTCGCAAAGGAAAACTCAAACCCACAAATGCGGTAGCAATTGGAATTACAAACCAAAGAGAAACAACTGTTGTTTTTGATCGTAAAACTGGAAAACCAATTCACAATGCAATTGTCTGGCAATGCAGAAGAACTTCTGAATTTTGTACTGATCTAAAAAAGCAAGGTTTAGAGAGTGAGTTTCGAAATCGAACTGGATTAGTTTTAGATGCTTATTTTAGTGGTACAAAGATTCATTGGATTTTAAATCATGTAAAAAACGCAAAAGAAAAGGCAGAGGAAGGAAATTTATTTTTTGGAACAATTGATACTTGGCTTCTATATAAACTTTCTAACGGGAAATCTCATGCCACAGATCACACAAACGCATCTAGAACTCTTATTTACAATATTGTAGATAAAAAATGGGATTCAGATCTTCTAAAAATATTAGGAATTCCTAATTCAATGCTACCAGAAGTACATCCTTCTCGCTTTAGTTTTGGAAAAACACAAGGAGTCAAGGGCTTACCCGATGGAATTCCTATTACTTCACTTGTAGGGGATCAACAAGGTGCCCTTTTTGGACAACTCTGCACTGAACCCGGAGAAGCCAAAAACACTTACGGAACAGGTTGCTTTTTACTGTTTAACACAGGAGAAAACTTTTTAATTTCAAAAAATGGTCTCATTACAACTTTAGCATGTGGACCAGAGGGAAATACTGTTTATGCATTAGAAGGTTCTGTTTTCATAGGGGGGGCTGTAGTTCAGTGGTTAAGAGACAACATGAAATTTTTCAAAAAAAGCGCGGATACACAAAAAATTGCTCAATCTCTCAAAAAAGAAGATGAAGTTGTTTTTGTGCCAGCCTTTGCAGGACTCGGAGCTCCCCATTGGGATATGGATGCAAGAGGAGCTATTTATGGACTCACAAGAGATACTACTCCCGAACAAATCACAAGAGCTGCATTGAAATCCATTGCTTTACAATCTTATGACCTAGTTCATGCAATGGAACAAGACACAAACCAACCTCTAAAAGTTCTAAAGGTAGATGGGGGAGCCACTTCTAATGATTATCTTATGCAGTACCAAGCTGATATTTTAGGAAAAAAAGTGATTCGTCCAGAAAATATTGATACAACAGTTTTAGGAGCTGCTTTTTTAGCTGGTTTAGAAGTAAAGTTTTACTCTTCTGTAAATGAATTAAAAAAACTCACAAAAAAATACAAAGAGTACTCCCCTAAAATGAAAGAAGAAATTAGAAAACAAGAGCTATCTCGTTGGCATAGTGCAGTTGTAAAAACCAAAACAACTTAAACTCGAGTCAAGAGTGAACAACATATGTTCTGTTCACTCCGATTTTTTTTATAAAATTTATATCTAAAACCCAATATTTCTTTATAAACAAAATTGTTTTTTTGTTTGGTTGTATACAAATCTTAAATTTTCTAAAATCATATCAACACTAGTAAGAATAAACCTGTTTAAATAAACGATACTTAGCATTTTCTTTAAAATAATGATCCACAGAAATATGAACTCTTTCTGGACTGATTGGAAGTTTTAAGATTGGTTTTGTTGGAAAAATTTGGGTTTCTTCTTGTAAGTTTTTTGTAGAAATAAATTTTTCTTTTGTGAGATTTCCATTGAAAATAAGGAAATCTTTTGGATCTGGTCCCCCATTTTTTCCACGAATCACAGCTACAGCCGTTTCATGATAAGGTCCTGAACCTCTGACTCCCTTCACTCGGTAGACTCTAGAAGACAAAAGTTCAAAATTGGTTCCATTCACTTGAGTTATATCATTTGAAAAGTTCATAAGATTTTGTAGTTCTGTAGGATAAGGATAATTAGTTGCAATTGTATTAAAATAGATAGGGGTATTGTTACCAATCTGAATATAGCTGTCTTCTGAAATTGTAGAATTTGTTTCATATCCTAAACTCAATCCTAAAAACAATCCAAAAAGTCTTTGAAAAATCCCTACGGAAGTGTTTGTTAGAAGAGTTAAGTTATAGTTTGATGCTTTGGTTAAGAAAGTATTCATTAGAGAACTTGCATCTTGTCCTCTATAAGGATATTTTCCTGTAACGGTTTGTTGTAAAAATAAATTTTTTCCTTCTACTGTTGTAGAGGAAATTTCATATAAGTATTTCATAAAAGTGTAAGAAAAAGAATAGTTCATGATAGTTCCCGTCCAATCAAAAAGAGAACGTCCTGAAAATCCTCCTCTACAACCATAGCGAGGATCTCCACGAAAACATCCCACTCTACTAAATTGAGGTCCATACCCTGCAATGTCACTTGCAAGCTCACTCGTCCCTTCATCGATCCATGTATCATCAAAATCCAGTAAAGAACCCAATTCACTTACTCTTTTTGGAACAGGAATAGGCTTGTTTTCTGTTATACTCATTTCATAACGAAGCCTTACTAAGTGGTGAAATTCATGGGCAATGGTTGCAAGCATGGGATCGTGCTTTTCTTCTTTTTTGTAAGTTTCTCTTAGCTCTTGCAATTCTAAACCATTTATAAAGAGAATTTCTCTTTGATTGGATGGTAAACCTGTTCTTTCAAAAAAATGAATTGGATCTACAAAACCTGCAATAAAAGCTCCTTGCGAGTAATACTCTGGAAATCCAAAAAAAAGAATATCAATTTTTTCATCTTGGTTGATATCGGTAGGACTTCCAAAAACTTGAGTTAGTTTAGGGTAGATATTCTTGGTGAAATGATAGCCTATATTGTTGTAATCAATTTTAGAAATCCCTAATTCTTCTTGAAATTGAGTAAGTCCATTTTGAACTAAAATCCTTGTTCTCTCATCCTCATAAACCAGACTTGTTTGTAAACAATTGTAATCTTCCGTTTCAAAGTTAGGAAAAAAGTAACTACCTCGATTTGGATCGCATATATTATTCAAAGTCACCAAAAGGAGTAAAAGACTATTTCGTTGTTCACGATTTTCCTCTTTTTTTCTATCATTGGGTAGAAAACAAAAAAGCTGAATTAAAAATATAAAAAAAATAGTAACACGCATATAAACGCCTTTTATTTACATGTGTCTTAAATAAGACTACAATAAGAAAGCAAAATTTTTACGTTTTTGATTATTTTACATGTAAAATATAAAAATGCAATTGATTGGTTGAAATGGTAAGTTTCATAAATATAGCTAACCTTTAAAAAAAGTTAGCTATTTGCAATTTGAAAATGAATTGAATTTTTAGTAAAGTTTCAAATCAACAGGCTCAATCCCCGTAGTAACTGTACCTAACCCGGTGAGTCTTCCATTGGAAGGATTGACAGAATAAATTCCTATTGTGTTGCTACCTGCATTTGTAATATACAAATAACGATTACTTTGATCTAAGGCTAAAGAAGAAGGGTTAGAGCCTGTATCATAACTTGTAACATAACTAGGAATTCCTGTAAAAGAATCTAAATGAAACAAAGCAACCTTTTTAGCAGAATAGTACAAAACATAAAGAAATCTACCAGTTGAGTCTATGGCACCCTTATAAGGGGCAATTTGTCCTAAATTTTCTTGAGTCAATAACTGTGGATTGTTAGTTGCAAGAGTACCTTCCAAAGAAACAGCTGGAGTAGTTATGGAAATTGGAGAGAGTTTCCCGTATTCAGAACTTGTAGGATTTAAATCAACCACAAAAAAAGATAACGAATTATCTCTTTGGTTCAAAGTATAAGCAAACCTTCCTTTCGGTTCAAATACTAAATCC
The DNA here is from genome assembly GCA_937924465.1 of uncultured Leptospiraceae bacterium. Classification (GTDB taxonomy): domain Bacteria; phylum Spirochaetota; class Leptospiria; order Leptospirales; family Leptospiraceae; genus CALDSP01. Next base: position 2,885 of record CALDSP010000204.1, on the reverse strand, counting down.
CTTGGGGCTACACCTGCCTGACCCGTAGGAGTAATACTTATTTGTTTAGACGTTTCTAAAGTTAAAGGAGCTGTAGGAGCGAGTAGATCAAAACTGAAGGTAGAAATTGTATCTGCCTTGTAATTAATTGTATAAACAATTCTTGAAGTTGTTGGGTGAAATGTTATTGATATAGGAGAAGAATCATCATTAGCATTGGTAGAATTAACTCCATCGGAAGAATTTTGATCTACTCCCACTAGACTCGTTCCAGAACAAGGAGTGATATTTCCACTTGAAGAATCAAAGGTATAAACCCTCACGTTATCAGAACCAGAGTTAGAAGCTAAAAGATATTGCCCTGTAGGATCAAAAGTAAGAGCACTTGGCTGAGTTCCTACATTGCTAGCAATGATAGTGTTGTTCTCATCTCCACTGATTGGTTCAATATCTCCCTCTGCTTTATTGATCTTATAACCACTAATCGAATTAGAACCTCGATTGGATACATAAGCAAATAAGCCGTCAGAGTCTTTTTTAGAACCAGTAAAATTTATAATTAAACTCGAAGGATCTCTATCGGCTCGGGTAGTATTTTTAAGGGTAAGTCCACCATTTCCAGAGTCAATCTTAAAAGCATAAATATCGTTAGAGCCTCTATTTATAGTATACAAATATTTTGAATAGGGAGCAGGTGAATAATTCGGCTGGGATAAAATATTTAAAAGTAACAAATCACGTAATAAGGTATCTTTTTTTTCTTTCTGACAAAAAAGTAGTGATCCTACACTAAATAAAATCAAAATTTTTTTTAACATAATTTTCCTCCAAGAACAAAAAAGTTTTTATAAAATTTTAACGAAAGTTTGACTTTTTTCACTTCTTATTTTACAATTTATATATATAGTCCTTCGTCAATCAATTTTATTTTTAATTTTTTAAAATACTTACAAGTTCTTTCTATATAAACTCATCTAAGTTTCCATTTTTTTATAAAGTAAAGATTTTGTATTTGACTATTTTTAAAGAATTTAATTCAAATAAAGAGAAAAACTTGTACAAAATCGTAGAGAATCCCATATGCAACAAGTTGCAATTAATTTAGAGCCAATCAGAGTTCTTCTTGTTGAAGATGAAGAACTTACAGCTAAACTTGAAATAAAACTTTTAGAAAGTTATGGTTATAGAGTATTTCATGTAATAAGTGGGAAAGAGGCTTTGAATTTTCTTAAAAAAAATTTCTCTCAAATAAACATCATACTTATGGATATTGATCTTGGAATGGAAATGGATGGAACAGAAACAGCAAGAAGAATTTTAGAAAAATATAATATACCAATTTTATTTTTATCTTCTCATACGGAAAAAGAAATTGTAGCAAAAACTGAAAAAGTCACTTCTTATGGGTACGTTGTAAAAAATTCGGGAATTACAGTTTTAGATGCTTCTATAAAAATGGCTTTTAAACTTTTTTATGCTTATCAAGAAATTTCAAATAATCTAATTCAAGTTCAAAAGCTCAAAGAAAAATTAGAATTAAAAGAAAAAGAATTACAAAAAAGTGAAGAAAAATTTTATAAAGCCTTTTATTTCAGTCCCGCTGCGTTGGTAGTTAGTTCGTTAGAGGATGGAAAAATTTTGGAAGTAAATTCTAGTTGGACAGAAATACTTGGATACACTTATGAAGAATCTGTTGGAAAAACATTTCAAGAATTAGGGCTTTCTAATGAAGAATTAAGAGAAGAATTCTTAAAAGAGATTGAAAGTAAAAAAATTCTAAAAAATAGAGAATATTCTTTAAAAAACAAATTTGGACAAACCAAGCATTTTCACTATTCTTCTGCCATTCATGAAATTGATGGAAAAAAATATTTGTTTTCAAGTGCAATTGATGTTACAAATGAAAAAGAAATTTACAATAAAATCCTTGAACACCAAAGGAAATTTGAACAAGTTTTTGAAAACACTCCCAATTTATTTTTTAAATGTAAGAGAGATGGAACTATTTTAAAATTTATAGCAGGAAAAAGTTCTGAGCTTTATACTTCTCCCGAGACTTTTTCAGGAAGAAAAGTTCAAAATATTCTTCCAGAGCCAGCTAGTACTATGATTCTAGAAAGTTTAGAACTAGCTTTTCAAAAAAACCAAACTACAAAAGTCGAATATTCTTTGGATTTTAAGGGAGACACAAGATACTATCAAGCAAACTTAACTCCTTTTGATTCAGAACAAGTATTCGCCATTATACATGATATTACAGAACAAAAAAATCATACTTTCGAAATTGAAAGACTTTCCCGATTTTATAATTTTTCTAGAAAATTAAATGAACTTTTGATTTCTAAAGACAATGATCGTTTTTTTAAAAACTTTTGTCAAATTGCTATTGAATATGGAAAGTTCCTTTTTGCTTGGATTGGAATTTTAGAAAATAACAAAATAATCCCTAAGTGTTTTCATGGTAAAGAAGAAGGATACTTAGATTTTTTGCAATCAATTTCTTTAGACGATCCATTCCAAGCCCAAGGACCGACTGCAACAGCAATTCAAAAAGGAGAAATTGTTTTTTGCAATGATATAGAAACAGATCCAAAAATGATAAAATGGAGAGAAGAAGCTCTAAAAAGAGGCTATTTCTCTTCTGTGGCTATTCCTTTTCATACAACAAAAATTTCAGGAACTTTAAATTTGTATTCTGATAAGAAAAATATTTTTCACATTCAAGAACTTGAAATTTTAAAAGAATTACAACAATCTCTTTGCTATGTTTTAGGAAAAGAAAACTAACAAATCAATTAAAACACAGTAAGCATTGAGTAAATCATTTTGCAAATTCTTTATAAGAAATAGTTTTATAAAAGTTTTAAAGCACGGAGTAAACAACAGAATAGTGGATTAGAAACTAA
>CALDSP010000203.1 GCA_937924465.1 uncultured Leptospiraceae bacterium | reverse complement strand
TGCATGTAAAAGAAGTAGAAAAAATAATTTGCACTGGTGTTCTTTCATATTCTTCCATGAACTCTAAATATTTCTTTTGCACTTGCTCCCATTCTTGAGCAGAATTTTCAAAAATATAACCTCTTTCTAAAAAATACTCTTTGTATTTGTAGTCATCCCAATTGTTTTCTTTGAGCCTTTTTTGAAGTTCTTCTACCTCTTTCCTTTCTACAAAATCAATAGAACCTGAAAGATAATTTAAAATTAAAGTATCACCTGACTTATACTTTTTCGTTGTAAATGTATATTTCGATGTAATCATAAAACTTTCCTTTTTTAAAAAAAATGCTAATGAAACAAAGAAAAAACTTTATTTCACTAGCTAATCCAAATTAAATCAGTCGTGGCATCCGCTAATGATTTTGGAATCCTTAGCGCAACATTGAGCTACTTTTTTTTGAGATAACTCGGCTGATTTTTTATTGAGAGCTTTCATATGTCCTCCTTTATTTTTGAATTTTTATGGTAAGACTTTTTACCATGACATCACCTTTTTTATAAGGTGTTGATTCCTCTAAAATTTCTATATTTAAAAATCCTGCTTTTGCAATTGCTTCAAAATATTCTTCTTGAGGGATTGCCCCTCCATAACATCCCGCCCAAGCAACGGGATCATTGACTACTTCCTCAGGTAGTTTTTCCACAGCCAAAACATCAGAAATAATAACACGTCCCTTTGGCTTTAGAACTCTGTAAATTTCTGAAAAAACTTTAGGTTTATCTTTACTATGATTGATAGTACAATTGGAAATAATAACGTCAAAAACATTTTCAGAAAATGGTAAGTTTTCAATTTCACTTTCAAAAAATTTTGCATTTTCAATTTTTAATTTTTTTCTAGTATTTTCTGCTACATTTACCATTTCTTTTGTGAAATCAACTCCATAAGCAATCCCATTTCGCCCAACGTCCTTTGCTGCTTTTAAAACATCTTGACCCCGCCCACTACCTAAATCTAAGAAAATTTCTCCCTCTTTCACCTTGGCTAACTCATAGGCTCCACCACAAGAAAGAGACGAGCAACAGCTCGCCTCTGACGCGTAACGTATATTAATGGCTTCTTTTAATTCTTGCATCAAACTCCTCCACATATTTTTCTGCTAAAATTCCTGCAATTGCTCCATCTCCTACCGCTGTGGCTGCTTGGCGAATTCTTTTGGAACGAACATCTCCCACAGCATAAACTCCTGGAAGATTAGTTTCCATATCTTCATTTGTAATTAAATATCCCCACTGATCTTTTTGCAAGCTATTTGGTAAAAGTTCTGTATTTGGTTGCATTCCCACAAATACAAAAACTCCGTCGGTTTCTAATTCTGACTCCGTGTTATCTTTTAGATTTTTTAGTTTTAGTAACATTTTTTGATTCGGAAGTTTTGAAAACTCTGTAACAACTGTATTGTACGTAACTTGAATTTTTTCATGATTCAATAATTTGTCTGCAGAAGTTTTATTAGCGGTGAGATATTCTAAATTTTGGATGAGTTGAATTTTATTTGCAAAGCGAGTCAAAAAGAGAGATTCCTCTACAGCAGAATTTCCTCCGCCAATCACAACAATGTCTTTGCCGTCATAATACTTTCCATCACAAGTAGCACAATAAGAAATTCCCATACCACGAAACTCTGACTCTCCTTTTGCTCCCGTATTTCTTGGTTTAGCCCCAGTTGAAATAATAATAGACTTCGCGCATAACGTTAGGTCACCATCATCAATAATAATTCTATGCATTCCTCCATTTTCAGAAATTTCCAAACCTGTTATATCAACAGCAGCAATTACCTGTGCTCCTGAATCCTTAGCCTGATGCAACATGAGATCCATAAGTTCATAACCATTTACAGGTTTTCCTGTCCCGGGATAGTTTGAAATTAAATGTGTAATTTTTACTTGTCCTCCAGTTAACTCAGGATCCACTATGACAGTCTTTAGCTTAGCTTGGGCTGCGTAAATGGCAGCACTCATTCCTGCAGGTCCACCTCCCAAAATTAAAACATCATAGTCTTCCGTGCGAGGTTTTTTAGACTTTAGTCGTTCTTTAAAAATATTTTCTGAAACTAAATTTTGAATTTCTCTAAAAAGTTCTTTTTTCTTAATTCCACCCCTAAGACGTGTTCCTACTTCTTTTCTATCTTTGAAAAATATAACAGTAGGACTAGAAGAAACCCCTAGTTCGCGGGCTAATTCTCGGTTTTGTTGACGAAAGATTTTGTAAAAACGAACATTTTCTCCAAATAAATAAGCAACTTCTTCATATTTGGGAGCTAAAGACTCACAAGGAGCGCATTCATCTGAATAAAAATCAAGTACGTAAGGTTCTTTAGAATTTGCCACTTCTGAATAATATGTTTGGGTATCTATTTCTTTTATGTATGAGTTTTCCATATTCTCCTCCTATACCATACCCTGTATAGTATAATGATTTTGTCAAGCATTTTTTATAAAAATTTAGAAATTTCTGACTACTCATACAAAGAAATTTTACTATAAAGCACATATAAGACATTTATGGGCACTTCTTTTGAGTTGCAAAAAATGAGAGTAAAATCAATTTAGTAAAAGATAGCATGAACCTAAATCAAATTCAAATTCAAACAGAAAGAATTGAAAATACCACCATCATTCGTCTAAAAGGCTCTCTTAACTCCTTAACCTATAACACTTTTCTAGATGAAGTAAAATATGCGAATCGTCGAGGAGGAGTTATTCTAGACATGGAAGAAGTTGAAGTCATTTCTTCTGTGGGAATAGAGGCATTAAAACAAACTAGCGAAATTAGTTACACTTCAGGAAATAAAATTGTACTTCTGAATCTTTCTCAACATGTAAAAGAAGTATTGAGTATGGTCGGTTTATTAAAAATACTTTTAATAGCAGCAAATGAAGAATTAGCAATGAAAATGGTTGCCAAAGGATAATATGGACGGATTTAATTTTGCAAGAAAATTATTTCATTGGATTGGTTTTTTTGTTCCCGCTATTTTATTTTTTGATATATTTCAAGGAATTGGAAATTTCGTACATTCATCTCGGCTTATTCTTTTAGGAATTTTACTACTTATTCTGATTGGTATGAGTATTATAGAATATCTACGACTTCATCATTCTGGATTCAATGAATTTTATTTAAAGCTCTTTGGTTCTCTTATGAAAGAGGCAGAAAAAAATCGTATGAATGGAGTCATTCCTTATATGCTTTCTAATAGCATAATTGTAGCTTTTTTCCCTTCTCAAATCATTTTTCTTGTCATGGCATACTTACTTGTAGGAGATCCTTTTGCTGCTTATTTTGGAGCCAAGTATGGCAAGTATCGTTTTTATAATGGTAAATCTTTAGTTGGAGTTGTATCTTTTATTATATCCTCTAGCCTTGCAGGAATATTTTTAATGTATATATTTCACGTAACGTATGGAGATAGCCCTTTTTCTCTTATTCGTATAGGTAACATTCATTGGATGGGAATATTGCTTGTGATTCTAGGAGCTATTTCTGCAGCCTTAGCAGAATTCTTCTCAGGCCACGCTTTAGGTGGACTTTTGGAAGATAATTTGCTTATACCAATTGTTTCTGCGGTTGTGTTAGCTCTACTTTCTTATTTTACTTCAGAATTTTCCAACCAAGAAATTATTTTTCCAATTCAAGAAATTTTCACAAAGAAAGTTTAATTACTCTCCTGTAAAGTTTGGTTCGCGTTTTTCTTGGAAAGCCTTTAAAGCTTCTAATCTATCTTTTGTAGGTAGAGTTTTTAGATAACACTCTCTTTCAACCTTGAGTCCTTCTTTTAATGAAAGATTCATTCCTTCTTGAATTGATTTTTTCGCAAGCCTTATTGCTATTGGCGCACAACGTAAAATTTCTGAGATAAATTCATTTACTTTATTTTCAAATTCTATTTTAGAGAAAACCTCTTCTAAAATTCCCAACTCTTTTGCTTGAATAGCAGAAATTTTTTTAGCTCTAAAAATTAAACTCATAGCCTTAGATTTTCCAATAAGCCTTGCAAGTCTTTGAGTTCCTCCAGCCCCCGGAATAATTCCAAGTCTTGTTTCTGTAAGACCCAATTCTGCCCCCTCCTGTCCAAGTCTAAGATCACAAGCTAATCCAATTTCTAAACCTCCCCCAAAAGCGAAACCATTAATTGCTGCAATTGTTGGAAATAAAAAACTTTCTAGTAACTCCAAAGCTTCTTGGAATTTATTCAAAAATTGAATCACTTCTTCATGAGTCATGAGCTTTCGTTCTTCCAGATCGGCTCCTGCAGAGAAAAACTTACCCTCCCCTGTAATTACCAAACATCGAATTTTAGAATTGTCGCGTAACGTAATTAAATGACTATAGAATTCATTCAAAAGATTTTTACTAATTGCATTTGCTTTTTCTATTCTTGTAAATTGAATCTTTGCTAAATAAGAAGAAATAATCTCTAGTTTACATTCCATTGACAATTATACCAAAGAAAAAATGGAAAATATCCTCATATAATTTACTACTATTCATCTCACGCAGGGTAGCTAAAGGAATTGGTACAAAAATAAACAAAATTGAAATAAGCATAGACCAACCAAGAATTGTTCTTCCTATTCCCAAGGTTTCTTTAGCATCAGGAACAAAGGGATGTTCTACTTTGATTAAATAGTAAATCAAAAATCCCCATATCACCCAAGAAAAATGAATAAAACCCAAAAACAAGAAAACAAGAAACAAATAATAAATCCAGTTTCTATAATTTTCTCCATTCAGTGCATAAATAATATGACCCCCATCTAGTTGACCAAAAGGCAGTAAGTTAATGGCTGTAACTAAGAGCCCTACCCAACCTGCCTTGGCTAAAGGATGAATCATTAAATCCTTTCCAAAACCTATTTCTCCGTGAATAAAATAAGTACTCCAATAAGTAAAAAGACTATCTCCAAAAACTAAAATATTCTCTGGGGTATCACTTGGAACTTCTATTACTTCTGAAAGATAAACTCCATAGATCCAACAAGGTATCGAAAGAACTAAACTCATAAGAGGTCCTCCCACTCCAATATCAAAAAGTTTTTTCTTGTCTGGAATGGGCTCTAAAATTTTAATTACAGCCCCCATAGTTCCTACAGGTCCAAAAGGCATAGGAATAAAATAAGGGAGTGTAGAGCGAACTCCATGGATTTGAGCAGGAATATAATGTCCCATCTCGTGACAAAAAAGAATGAACATTAGAGAAATAGAATAAGGAAGTCCACTCCAAAACAATTCCTCTAATCTACCCACAAGAAAAGGAAGAAAAAGAGTAGCCTCTTGGAAAGTTAGAGTAATAAAAGTTGCTACTGCTAGAAAAATGTGTAAATTCAATTTACTTTTCACTTGTCCTAATTTTGTAGGATAAAATAATTAGTCAAGAAAAGCCAGAGATGAATTTGAAAATAAGAATTAAATTTTCTCTAATTTCTAAATTATCAAAAATGAAAAATTGTATTTAAAAAAATATAGGTCTCAATTCTTTTTAAAAATGTATCGATAGGAATAATATGTTAGGAATAATGAGGAATTTAAGCGTCAAATCAAAAATATACTTTACAGTGGGAATTTTTCAAATCTTAATCCTTTTATTAGCAGTCTTAGGAACATTTAGTCTAAATCGACTCAGCTTCAACTTAAATTCCTTTCGAAATTTTTTTGTAAATTTCTCTGGAGGAATTAACAAATTAAATAATGCGATTGAATTAAGAAAACTTTATTTAGTTAAAGCCGCCAGAACTGATAATAAAGAAACTTACTTTACATTTTTGGAATTAGCCAAAGAACAGGAAAAAATCATTAAACCTAGTTTCGAAGAAATCAAAAACTTCATTTTAATCACTAATTCAGAAGAAGGTATATCTGAAGCTGAAAAAATGGAGTTTACAAATTTAGATCAGCTTGTAAATTTACTAGAAAAACAAATCAATGTTGTACTAGAAAGCACCGCGTTTATCCAAAAAGAACAAGAAGAGTTTTTCAAAAATGATACTCCCGAATATAGAAAATTTCAAATTCCTCGGGAAATCAATTCTCATTTGCAAAATGTAGACATGGTTTATATTGATTTTCAGAAAAACCTAACACAAGTGTATGCTAGTATAAATAAAAATTTTTCCATTGGAACTGAAAATTCAAAATTGATTTCTACTCGCATTACAATATCACTATGGATAGGATATGCAGTAAGTGTAGGAGTTGGAATTTTTCTTACTTATATTTTACTCAATTTAATTGCAAAACCAATCATACAAGTAGAAGCAATGGCAAATAAATTCGCAAATGGAGATTTAACAACTTTCATTGAAAACAACAATAACGATGAAATTGGAAGATTAGTAGCTGCACTCAATAAAGCCAACGAAAATTTAAAGAGAATTATTAAAGAAATTGCTAATACGGCAGATCATTTGGCTTCTTCTGCGGAAGAGTTGAGTGCAACTTCTCGAAATTTGGCAGATGGAGCAACTAACCAAGCCTCTTCATTAGAAGAAACAGCCTCTGCTGTTACAGAAATTACAGAATCTATTGCTTACGTTTCAGATAGTGCCAAAGATCAAGAAAAAGAAGTCAACGAAACAAATAAAGCAATGAATGAACTCTCCCGATCGATTACTCAAATTACAAATACGGCCAAAGCAGTTAATGAAGGCTCACAATCAGCACTTGCAGAAGCCAAAGAAGGACAACTCAAAGTAAATGAAACAGTAAAAAGAATGGCTGCTATTGAAGAATCTTCAGAACAAATCTCAGACATTATCAATGTGATTAACGATATTTCTGAACAAACTAATTTACTTGCACTCAACGCTGCCATTGAAGCTGCTCGAGCAGGGGAAAGTGGAAGAGGATTTGCAGTTGTAGCGGAAGAAATATCTAAACTTGCTGCTCGGTCTCAAAAGGCGACAAGAGAAATTGCAGAACTTATTACAGATAGCATAAACAAAGTAAATGATGGGAAATCTATTGTAGGACAAGTTGTAGAATCTCTCAATAAAATTTTAAATAAATCCATTGAAGCAGCTCAACTTTCAGATGCAATTTCCAATGCCACCAAAACTCAAAGTGCAGGTAGCGAGAAAGTCCTCAAATCTGTAACAACATTAGCACAAATGGCCCAGTCCATTGCCAGGGCAACTAATGAAATGAGGCTTTCTTCTAAAGAAATTTCAAATGCCATTGAACAAGTGAACTCTGTAGCTCAGAATACGGCTTCTTCTTCTGAACAAATGGCAGCTTCTACTGCAGAACTAGCCTCTCAATCTGAAAAACTAAGTAGCCTCATTTCAGTATTTAAAATCTCATGATTTGTTTAATAGAAATTTAATAGCCATAAGTGGTAATCAATAAACTAATAGTACAGTAAGCATTACCAAGCTTTATTTTACTTAAAAAGTATAACTAGCAATAATAAAGACACCATGAAAATCTAAAAAATTTCTGTTTGATGGTTTTTCTCATCAAGGACATATTTCAGACTTGCTTATTTAATCACTTGGATTGTAGGGGTTTTTAGTAACAGTTTAGGGACTTGTGACAATCATTATTTTTAAACCTAAAAATTTAATTCAACAAACACAAGATATCAATCTACAATAGTAGAAATTCATTATA
>CALDSP010000202.1 GCA_937924465.1 uncultured Leptospiraceae bacterium | reverse complement strand
TAAACTAGTTTATACAATCCCTATTGTTGTTTACGCTATTTTTCGAAGTTTATATATTATTTATATAAAAAACATGGGACACAATCCAACAAAAGCAATTTTAACAGACTCAAGTGTTTTAATTTCTGGAGGTATTTGGTTAGTGGTAGTTACTTTAATTATGTATTTGGCAAATTCTCCTAAATGAAATTTAATAAATAAAAATTTTATTCACACAATAATTTTTCTAAACTCTCTTCTTGAGAGATTATTTCTTGAGAAACAGGATGATAGTTTACCTGAAAACGTAAAATAAGAGGATCAATTTTAAAGAATAAATTTTCAAATCTTTTTCTTGCTTGTGACTCTTCGCATTCAGGAAGATAAGCAATAAAAACTCTTCTACTAGTATTATATAATAAATCATTTCGTTTTAAATGATTTCGAATTATTTTTGAAATTTCTACTAACACTTGCATTATAAACTGTTCCCCCATCCTTTCACTATATAACTTTAAATCCTCAAACTCAAAAATGACTAGTATTCCATTTATGTTCTTATTTTTATACGGATAACTTAAAATCTTCTTTCGTAAATGTTTTATAAACTTTGAATAAATAGGAATGTAATTCGATTCTTTTTGAATAGGTTCATAAAGATAAGCATTCCGAATCAATTCAAAAATTTCTCGAAAACATTTAGAAGGATTTTCCAAATTGGAGGGAATTACAAAAAAAAGTAAAATCTCTCTTTCAAAATCAACATAATAAAAAGAGTAAGCAAAAAATAAAACTCCTTTAGCATGGAAATCAAAAAATTTACGAACTTCAATCTCTCCCTCTTTAGATTTTCTTGGATATTGTTTCAAATGTTTTAAGTAGATCTCTTGAAGTTCTTTTTTTTTCTTTAATTCAATGCCAAAGTCAAATTCTTTTTCATTATATTCAAAAAAAAATTGATAAATCGAATTTAAAACAAGTTTTGCAACTAAAAAACGTTCTCTATAACCGTTCACGCCCTCTGAAAACTCTTGGGATTTAAGAGCAAGTTCAAACAACTCCAGAAACTCCTTTGTTGTGAGGGGCATTTGCTTTTGAGATTGAAAGTAATTTATCACTTCCTCTTCAAGATGAAACATAAACTCAACCAAATCTTGTATAATAAGAGTATTGATTAATTCTCTTTCTTTTGACGTAGAAAGGTAGGAACATCAAAATCATCATCTAAGAAATAGTTAGATCCTCCTAAATTTGTACGGGGTCGCATTGTCCTTGTAGATTCAGTAATATCACTATCCATAATTTGCACTACTTTTGGAGTAGGTTTAGGAGAAATAGGAATTTCTTCCTTAAGTTTGGTTTCTTTCATTGGAGTGGCTTCTTTTTTTAAGAGGGGGGATAGATGAGGCATTTTTTTAAAACCAGCCGCAATGACTGTAACGCGAATTTTATCTTGTAAACTTTCATCTTGGTTCAATCCAATAATAATATTTGCGTTGGAATCTACTTGGGATGTAATGATTTGAGAAACCTCATTCCAATCGTTAATACTGAGATCATTTCCACCAGAAACATTTATCAATAAGCCACTTGCACCTTGGATAGAACTTTCTTCTAACAAAACATTATTGATTGCTTGTTCTACTGCATCAGAGACTCTATTTTCTCCAACTCCTTCCCCCACTCCCATGATAGCATCTCCTCCATCTTTCATAACACTTCTCACATCGGCAAAGTCTACGTTGATATGTCCTGTTTGGTTAATTATATCACTAATTCCTTGAACTGCATGGAGAAGAACATCATCTACAACTTTAAAGGCTAATTGAATGGGAGCTTTTTTATCTACTACTTTCAAAAGAGAATCATTTTTAATTGTAATGAGGGTATCCACATGTTGACGAAGGTTATTTAAACCATTTCGAGCAATTTCTGCTCTACGCTTTCCTTCTGTAGAAAAAGGAATTGTTACTACTCCTACAACTAAGCATTTCAGTTCTTTTGCAATTTCAGCAACAATAGGAGCTGCTCCTGTCCCAGTTCCACCACCCATTCCAGCAGTCACAAAAACCATATCAGCCCCTTTTAAGACTTGAGTAATTTTGTCTTTATCTTCCTGGGCCGCTCTAGCTCCAATTTCAGGATCTCCTCCTGCTCCCATTCCTTTTGTAATTTTATTTCCTAATTGAACTTTGGTTTCTACTGAAGAACGAGCAAGCACTTGCTCATCTGTATTCATTACAATGAACTGCACACCTTTCATATTTGCATTTACCATGCGAGTGACAGCATTCATGCCACCCCCTCCAATACCAACCACCTTAATTACAACAGGACTAATTCTTTGCTCATCCATATATAACATTTTCTTCTCCTTTAAATATTGTTGCTAACCCAATTGATAATTTTTTTAATTGTACTAGTTGCTTTTTCTCCAACAACAGAGCCAGAAAAGTTTTCTTTCAAAGTATTTTCTTCATTTTGTGCATTTTTTAAAGAATATTTCAATAATCCAACGGCAGTAGAATAACTAGGCGAGGCAACTGAATCTTTGAGTCCCGTTACCCCTGCAGGTCGAGCGCGAGTAACCGAAAGCCCTAAAACATCCTCTGCTAAAATATCAATTCCTCCAAGTAAACTCCCC
>CALDSP010000201.1 GCA_937924465.1 uncultured Leptospiraceae bacterium | reverse complement strand
CAACTTTTACCTACCTTTTGCATTGATATAAGTAAATTTATTTCCATAAAGAAAAAAGTTTTAGAATGCTACCAATCTCAATTCATAAAAAAGGGAAATGGAATTGTAATTCAAAATTGTTTGGATATAAATCGTTATTATGGAATTCGAATTCAAACAGAGTATGCAGAACCTTTTTATATTCGTGAAACACTCAATCTCAATTTATTCTCTAAACTAATTACACAATAGGACATTATGAAAGAATTAAAGGAACTACATTGGAAAGACACTAAGTCTAAAATTAACCATTTAGTTAATTCTTGGAGAAGAGAGACTCCTTATGGAATTTCAACTGAAAATTTTTTTTATTTACGAAATTTGCTTATAAATGAAATTCAAAAAGAAATCAATGTTAGTTTAAAAGATAAAAAAATTTTTTCTACAGGACACCAACCCGACGTACACCATCCTGGAATTTTAACAAAAGATATTGTTTTAAGTTACTTACTAGATGAAAATTCCATTGGAATTCATTTTGTAGTAGATACAGATCATTTTGAGTTTGAATATTTTTATCCCACTTGCAGAGGAAGAGACGCTGAAGTGCATCAATTCTCTGCACATTCTCATTCCACTTTTGAATCTGAAAAAGTAGAAGACTCAAAAAGAGAAGAATTGATTTCTATTCTTAATAAACAAAAAGAAGAACTAAAATTTTTTGTAAACCCAAATGCTTTACCATTCTCTATGGAGTGTTTGGATATTTATATTGAAAAAATTAAATCAAATTTCCTTCTTCATAAAATTAACGATCAAATTCATTCCAAATTTTTACAGTCTCAAGGTATTCAAATTTTAAAATTTCCTGTCAGTAAACTTGTAAAAACAAAGACATTCCTTACTTTTGTAGATTTAATTCGTAAACGACAAAAAGAATTTCAAAAAATTCATAATCAAGCTTTAGAAACTTACAGGAAAGAACATAAAATTAAAAATCATGCACAGCCCTTGCCTAACCTACAAGAAAATGAAATGCCTTTTTGGGCATATAAGAACCATGAAAGAGTCTCTTTTGGAGTGAATGAAAATCCAAATTGCATTTTACCAAGAGCCATTACTTTGACTTTATTTCTTAGAATATTTTTTTGTGATTTTTTTATTCATGGAACAGGTGGAGCTCGTTATGAAAAGATTTGTGATACAATTTCAAAAGAGTTTTTTCAAATAGAATCCTGTCCTTATGAAGTAGCCACTGCTACAATGCATTTTTCACCCAACGCAAATTTTGATCTTCCAAAGTATGAACAGAAAGAATTAGAAAAAAAGCTAAGAGAAATTGAATACTCTCCTGAACACTTTTTAAATTCAGAACATCCGCAAGTGATTCAAAAAAGAAAACTATTAGAAGAATTTAAAAATCCAAACTCCAATAAAAAAGAACTACATCAAAAAATTAAAGAACTCAATCAAATTATGAAACAAGAACTAATCAACTTAGAACAAGAATTACAAAGTGAATTAAATTTACTAGATAAGAAAAATAAAACCAAACAAGTTTTTGAAACAAGAAATTTTCCATTTTTTTATTATAATTTAGAAGAACTAATCCAAGAAATAAAACGAAGAATAGAATAAAACTCTATCTATGAAATCGGCAATTTTTAATATAAAATTATTCTTCAAAAATAATATCCCAACATTTATCTTCTAGATCTTGCATTTTCTTTTCTTCCTCTAAACTTTTTTCATGATCATATCCTAATAAATGCAAAATTCCATGAATGAGCAATCTATAAAATTCTTCCTTCTCTGAATGAGAAATTACTTTAGCTTGACGAATGAGAGTTTCATAGGAAATCACTATTTGTCCTAAAATTTTATGGGGAGAAAAAAAATTTTCTGCTATAGGAAATGATAAAACATCAGTAGGTTTGTTTTTTCCACGCTTTTCTCTGTTATAAAGCTGAATTTCTTTATCACTCACTATTAAAACAGAAATTTCATAACTGGAAAGTTCACTTACAAAATCTAATACTTTTTGAATGTTTTTTTTTATTCTAGAAAGATTATCGGGGAGTTTCCATGAACTTATGTTATCAATAAAAACTTTTTTCATAAGTATCCCAACCATGCATACATAACCAAACCTATCCACTCTTTGATTGCAATTGTACTAGTTTCTAATGCACCTACAGAAGGCACCATTGTATCCCAATTGACTTGTTTTTTTAATGTTCTATAATCTGTTGGATAAATTTGTACTTCAATTCCTAATTTTTGAAAACATAAATAAGCCCGCTTCATATGAAAAGCAGAAGTAATTAAAATAATTTTTTTCCAACCTTTTTCTTTCAAGATTTCTAAAACATAAAGAGCATTTTCATGAGTATTTTTAGACTTGGACTCTAAAATAATTTTATTTTTGGGAATCCCAAAAGACTTCAAGATTTCAACTGCTTGGTTTGCTTCAATTGCATCTTCTTGAAATAAAACTCCTGAACCACCAGTAAAAAGAATATAATCTGACTTTTTTTCTTTCCACAAAATAAATGCATCTGTAAGTCTGTCGGCTGAAGAAAGAAGTTCGGGCTTTTCATAAAAAGACAAAGGGTTCATCATTCCACCTAGCACAACGATTGCATCTACTTTGGAAAGGGTTTCCATTTTGACTGGAGGATATTCTAACTCTAAATTGGAAATTAATTTTTGAGAAACAGGAAAAGAGGAAAAAAAATACAACAGGAAAGTTGGAATAAACAACATAACTTTATTTCTCCAACCTTGAATTAAAAAAATAAAAGTGAGACCTAATAAAATGATCAAAGGAAGAGGAAAGAAAAAAAGAGTTAAAAACTTTGAAAAAAAGAAAAACAACTTATTCCCCCAGAATATGAGAGAGTTTTTTTAAAACCCAAGTCTTTTCTTCAAAAGGAAAAAAGTGAGTAAAACCTGGTATAATCGTTACAGTAGATTTTGGATTTCCTTTAGCAATTCTTCTTGCAGTAAAGGGACTACAAACTAAATAATTTTGAGGAATAATAATATGAGATTCGGTTTTGATTCTTAAATATTGAAGAGGACTCAAAAGATTTAAAGAGTTAAAAATCTTTGCTTCCAATTCTGGCGCACAACGTAACTCTACTCCATTTTCTGTTGTTTTAAAACAAGTAGCTAAATAATCTTCAAAGATTTCTTCATCCCATTTAGAAAAGGCTGAGAACTTTCTATAAATTTTTCTAACTTGTTCTAAGCTTTGAAAATTTTTTCTACGTTTGATTGCACTCTTGGCTAAAGGATTTCCTATAATTTTACCTAAAAGCAATTTGGGAATATCTAAAATTGTGGGATCAAATAGGATAAGTCTTTGAACTTTTTTAGGGATGAGTTTTGATGCCATAAGCCAACATGCTCCACCAATGGAATGTCCAATACCTATAACGTTTTCGAGTTTCAAATAAGAAATAAGTTCCAAAAGTTGATCCCGAAAAAACAACCAATTTTGAAAATTTAGCGTGGACTCACTCTCTCCATAATAAACCGCAAGAAAAATTCTATGGAC
>CALDSP010000200.1 GCA_937924465.1 uncultured Leptospiraceae bacterium | reverse complement strand
AAGAAAGAATTAAAGTAGAATTAGAATAATAAATTGCGTAATGAGTGTAGGAGAGAATTCCAGCTTTGTTTAAAGCATTGGTAATGGCAGTCAACATTAAAAGAAAAATTACAATTACAAAACTTTGAGAGTTTTTTGCTTCTTTTCCTTTTGGAAAAAATAGTTTAATGATAGGGATCAAAATTTTAGCT
This sequence comes from uncultured Leptospiraceae bacterium, assembly GCA_937924465.1. Taxonomy (GTDB): domain Bacteria; phylum Spirochaetota; class Leptospiria; order Leptospirales; family Leptospiraceae; genus CALDSP01. Next base: position 3,451 of record CALDSP010000200.1, on the reverse strand, counting down.
ATACTTTTTTGAATGAAATTTTTTGAATTTTTCCATTGTTTTAAAAATCCATCATATTCAGAGAACGTAATTGTTTTTCGAATTAAAATCATGAGAGGCAGGATAAACAAAAACAAAATTACTAGGGCTGTTTGTGCACCAAAATCAAAAGTGTAAAAATGAGCATCAAAATTATAAATTTTTTCCATTGACCAAGTATGAAAAATAAAATGCAAATAGCCTAAAGTTGCAATTACGAAAGCAAGTGGAATGACCCATTTTGATTCTTTAAGATGAATGTTTTTAGGAAAATGATATGCAAAACCTGTAAAACTTGCATTTCCAAAAACTACAAATACGGTCAAGTAACGATGAAAGGCTCCAATAGGATGATAAATGGAATAAGCAAGTGTGTAACCTAAAAGCATTACAGAAAAGCCAAAAAAAACTCCAATTAACCAATAAGAAGGAGTGGTCTTTTCTCTTTTTACAATAAGAAAAATTGTCTCCGCTACTAAGATTAAAAATGCAACAAAAACCCCAATAGTATGATAAGAAATTTTAAGATATTCCATACATTTAATGAACTAAAAAATCTTGTTCTTCTAATTCTTCTGCTCCTCTATGAGGGTAGGCTTGTTCAAAAAATAAAGCCGCAAATAATTCAAAGTCCTCATCTTCGGGAAGATTGTTTGCTTCCCAATATTCATTGCGACGTTTAATTAACAAAAGTACGTTTCGATCCTCCAAGGAAAAAGTTATATTTCCTTCATTCAACTTTTTTATTAACCACTGTAAATTATACAGGCAAAAATCTCCAAGTACTTCTAAGCTAGCTAGGGTAGGTTCAAAGAGCATGAGGGTTTCTGTAATATACAAGGCAGGTAGCAATAGATTGTGATCCCCTGTAAAATAAAATTGTTCTAATTGATCATCAATAGTTTCAAACATGGAGAGACTGTTCTGGTAAGAACGTTTAATCAGTTCTGTTTCGGGAGTTTTTTTTCCTTTTAAAATTTGATGCACATTGAGAAGTTCATTTTTTTGTATGGCTTCTTGTAGATATTTATCTTTGCCTTCCCTTGGTGCCACATCAATTAGTTTAATAAATAAATATTTTACTTCTAAGGCAAATCTAGACTCCTTAGGTATGTAATACTCAATCCAAATGGGTTCTTTATAATAATGTATGGCTTCTTCTGGACTTATGTCAGGAGTGACTTTTAGGGATTTGAGTTTTTTAACATCATCTGTGAGAACTTTTTTTCCTTGTACGCGTGTGCGAGATTTTTTAATTTGTCGTAACTCACTTCGATTGAGCATGGGTTTGGGTTTAAATTGAGCCATAGTTCTATTATCGTAAAATTTTTATATTTTATTGGCAAGAAAGTTTGTGAATATTTTTTAAAATGTTTGCATATTTTAAAGCTTTTTTTATTTAGCAACAAAACCAAAATTGTAGTAACAACCACAAATTGTTTTGAAAATTTGATTGAACTTAGGATTGGATTTCATGCAAATAGTAAAATTTTTGGGCTTGCTAATCCAAGTTATACTTTAAAATTCAAATTGAGGATTGTATGAAAAAAATTTCTAAAAATTCTTTCTTAAGAGTATTTTTTATTTTTACAATTTTATCTTTTAGTTCTTTATATTCTTTTGATCATTCTCATAAGGAGTTGGATAAACTTTTAAAACAATATGTAAAGAATGGTCGGGTGGATTACAAAAAATGGAAGGAAGAACAAACTGAATTAAAAAAGTATTTGGAAAGTTTATCAAATGTAAGTATAAATGAATACAATCAGTTCACAATAAACCAAAAGCTAGCTTTTCTAATCAATGCTTATAATGCTTTTACTATTCAACTCATCTTAGATAATTATCCTGTATCGGGAATACGTAAAATTGGAGGAGTTTTTCAAAGTCCTTGGAAAATTAAATTTTTTCAATTATTAGGAGAACAGAGACATTTAGATTGGATTGAACATTCTAAGTTACGAGTTGATTTTCAAGAACCAAGAATTCATTTTGCTATTGTATGTGCTTCTATAGGATGCCCTATCTTACAAAGTGAAGCTTATATGGCAGATAAATTGGAATCACAACTAGAGAAAGCTGCAAAAGAGTTTTTTAGTGATAAGTCAAAAAATTTTTATGACTCCAAGAAAAACGTTCTTTATCTTTCTCCTATTTTTAAATGGTTTCGTTCTGATTTTGAAAAAAAAGGAAGTTTGATTTCTTTCGTGCGGCCTTATTTTACAGAAAATATTTTAGAAGATGTTAATGTAGAATTTACAAATTATGATTGGAATTTGAATGAAATGAAATAAAAAATTATTGAAAAATTTCTAGAAAATTTAAAAATAAGAAAGGAATAAGTATGTTTCAATTTATTTTATTTTCTTTTTTGAGTTTGGTTGTTTTTGCACAAGATAAAAATCTTGTTTTAGAAGCCTATAAAAAGTTAGGTCAAACTTACTTCTATACTGATCCAAATGGAAACAAAATTTCTGTAAAACAGATTTCTTATCGTTGTAAAGGGAATGCTTGCACTATCTTTGCAGATGGAAAGGAGATTCCTCCTGAATGGATATTGGGAACTGAAAACGTTTATTCTAAACAAACGCAAGAGGAGGAAGAAAAGAATGTAGCGCAAGGGGAAGAGCCAAGTATTATGAAAGGAATTACACTCGCACATAACGACTACAGAAAAGCTCTTGGGATTTCTGATTTAGTTTGGGATGAAAAAGTAGCCTTATATGCTCAAGATTGGGCAAACCAACTTAAAAAACAAAATTGTAGTCCTTATCATAGAAATCCAAACAAGTATGGAGAAAACATAGCTTGGGCTTCTGGAAAAAATTTATCAACCGAAGAGGTTGTAAAAATGTGGTATGATGAAGTTCAAAACTATGATTACAAAACAAATTCCTGTAAAAAAGGAAAAGTATGTGGGCACTATACACAAGTAGTTTGGAGAAATTCTAAGCGCTTAGGATGTGGTATGGCTAGCTGTGGAATCTCTCAAGTTTGGGTTTGTAATTATGATCCACCTGGTAATTACATTGGTGAGAAACCTTATTGATTTTTAATTCAAATTTTCTTTTGGTAAAAGAATTTTATCAATTTGTATATTTGTGTTTTTAAAAGTTTTAGCTCTTCAAACTGAAATTGCATGGGAAGATAAGCAAGAAAATTTTTTAAGAATTCAAAAACAGCTCCATTCTTTTATGGATGAAGATTTGGTTCTTCTCCCAGAGACTTTTGCGACTGGGTTTACTATGAATCCAAAAAAAATGGAAGAGTTTCCAATGCAAGAAACAGAAACTTTTTTACAAAACTTATCTTCTCAGACAGGTGCCCTTGTTGGTGGAGGTTGGATTGAAAAAAACACAAATGGAAATCCTTTTAATACTTTATCTTTCTTTTCACCCAACGAAATAATTTGTAGATATAGAAAAATTCATCC
>CALDSP010000199.1 GCA_937924465.1 uncultured Leptospiraceae bacterium | reverse complement strand
ATTAAAATTGTTTAATTTTATACCTACTTGTTTTCCAAATGCAGTTTTACATAAAGCAACTAAAAATCCTCCCAGAGATAAATCCTTAGCTGAAGACAACAGTTTTTTTTCATTGAGAGAAAGAACTGCATTTTGTAAATTGAGTTCGGATTGTAAATCTACACTTGGAATTTCTCCTCTTGTTAAATTATAAAAAAACTTTAAGTATTCAGATCCACCTAAACTTGGCACAAAACGTCCAATCAAAGCTAATTTTAAACCCGCTTTTGGAATAAAAGGAGGAATATGGTTTTTTATATCTTCTATAATTCCGACCATTCCAATAGTAGGAGTGGGAAATACGGGTCCTGCTGGGGATTCATTATAGAAAGAAACGTTTCCTCCCGTTACTGGAAGTTTTAAAAATCTACAAGCATCTCCAAGTCCTTTTACACATTCTGCAAACATATAATAGTTTTCAGGAACATAAGGATTTGCAAAATTTAAATTATTTGTAACTCCAATAGGTTTTGCGCCAGTGACATATACGTTTCTTGCGGCTTCACAGATAGCGAAAACAGTTCCCTTGTAGGGATCAAGATAAGTATAACGAGAGTTACAATCCACTGAAACTGCAATCCCTTTATTTGTCTCTGGGATTCTTCCTAGTCCTCCATCTCCACCGGGACCTATGACTTCTACTAATCCAACATCTGTATCATACTGTTCATAGACAGGAGCCCGTGAACAAATATTGATAGAACCTAAAAACTTTTCTAAAACTTCTTCTAAATTTTTTACTTGCAAATCAGAAATATTAGATAAATCTAATATTTTTAATTCATCTAAATAATCTGGGCGTCTCTGTTCTCTCACATAACGTGGAGCTCCACCTCCTAAAACCAAAGACTCTGCTGGGATTTCTGCTTTTATAACTCCATCTTTTTTTACACGTAACATTCTATCGGAAGTGACTACTCCAATTTGAACTGCATTTAAATCCCATTTTTTAAAAATCTGCACTAACTCCTCTTCTTTTCCCTTTTTAGGAATAACTAACATTCTCTCTTGGCTTTCAGAAAGCATAGCTTCATACGCATTCATTCCTGTTTCACGGTAAGGAACTTTATCTAAATCAATTTCCATTCCCGTTTGTCCCTTTGCACTCATCTCGGACGTTGAGCAACTAATTCCAGCTGCACCCATATCTTGGATTCCTTCTACTAAGCCTTTTTGAATGGCTTCTAAACTTGCCTCTAAAAGCAACTTCTCCATAAAAGGATCTCCCACCTGCACTGCTGAACGTTTTTCTTCACTTGCTTCATTCAATTCCTTAGATGCAAACGAAGCGCCATGAATTCCATCTCTTCCAGTAGTGGCTCCAACTATAAAGACTGCATTTCCAACCTTACCATTTGTAGACGCCTTCGCCATTTCGCTATGCTTTACAATTCCTACAGACATGGCATTTACAAGAGGGTTAGAATTAAATGAGCTATCAAAAAAAAGCTCTCCACCTCCCACGGCAATTCCCAAAGAATTTCCATAATCCCCAATTCCTTTTACCGCTCTTTTAAGCAAGTAAGCATTTCGTTTGTTTTCACTAGGAGGACCAAAACGCAAAGAATTTAAAGAAAGGATGGGTCTTGCTCCCATAGTGAAAATGTCTCGCATAATTCCACCAACCCCAGTTGCCGCTCCTTGGTATGGTTCTACTGCTGTGGGATGATTGTGACTTTCAATTTTAAACACTACTGCAAGTCCATCCCCAATGTCTAAAGCACCTGCGTTTTCTTCTCCTGTTTTTGTGAGAGAAAGCTCTGATTCTGTAGGAAGGGTTTTAAGTAGTAAAATAGAATTTTTATAAGAACAATGCTCTGACCACATTCCAGAGTAAATTCCAAGTTCGGTAGAGTTGGGAACTCGATCTAAAATTTTGATAATTCGTTCAAACTCCTCACTTAGGAGTCCGTGTTCTTTGGCATCTTCTAAAGTGACTTGATCTTTTTCCATGAAATTCCTTTCTAACAACCAAGCTAAACAAGAAAGATTTCATGTCAAGTTTCATAGTAAAAATTTGTACTCGTTTAAAAAAGCTCATTCAATATTTTGGATTCGTGTAGAAGAAGTTTTAATTTTTTCACTTTGCACATAACGCAAAACTTATAATTTTTTTAAACAATGTTTCAAAAACAAACCGCGCATATTATTCATAAATTACTAAATACTGCCAATCATTTTTCTAATCAAACTGCGATTTTGGATTTGAAAAATAAAATTTCTTTTACATATAAAGAACTTTTTTCTCTTACTCAAAATCTTGCCTCATGTTTAAACTGTGAACAGAAACCAATTTTAATAAGTTCTGAATCAAGTTGGAAATTAGTGGTAAGCATTTTAGCTGTTTGGATTTCTAGAAATTATTTTTTTATTATGGATCCCAGGTATCCAAAAGAGAGGTTGAATAGTATTATAAAAAATTTAAATCCTAGTTTTACGTTATGTGATGAAGATTTATTTTATAACTTTGAAATGGAAAATAAAATTTTAATTGGGCAGAATTTTAAGTTGTCTAGCCATAAAACTTTAAACAAAACTTATTCCTTATTGGATAAAGCCTATATTATTTTTACCTCTGGAAGTTCGGGAACACCTAAAGGGATTTTGATTTCTCATGAGGCAATCTTTAACGTGTTAGAATACCAAAAAGAAAAGTTTTCTCTTTTTTCAAATAGTAAGACTCTTCATTATTTAAATCCTAGCTTTGATGCTTTTTTATCTGAATTAGGAACAACTCTACTTTCAGGAGCTTGTTTTGTAATTCATCCTCAAGTTAGAAAGAGTCTTGTTTTTTTAGAAAACATAATCCAACAAGAAAAAATTACTCATATCTTTTTACCACCAGCAATTTTAGGAATTTTAGAGCCAAGTGAAAAACTTCGTTCTCTTCAAGTAATCATTACAGGAGGAGAACCTACACCTAAAAATATTGTGAAAAAGTGGCTTCCCTATGTAAAATTCTTAAGTGCTTATGGACCCACAGAAACTACCATTTGTTCTCATTTGGCTATTTGCAATGAAGAATGGGATAATTTCTTGGGAGAACTTTTGCCATATCGAAAAGAAAAATTAGTGTTTTTAAAAGAATATAATTCTTATGAACTCTGGCTTGGAGGAAATGGGTTAGCAATTGAGTATTTGCAAAATCCAAGTGAGACATTTTCAAAATTCATATGGGTGGAGGGAGAAAGATGGTACAAAACAGGAGATATGGTTGAGCCTACTTCCAAAGGATTAAAATTTCTGAAAAGAAAAGACACTCAAATTAAATTTTATGGAAATCGTTTAGAATTAGCAGAAGTAGAAAAAATATCTCAAAACTTTTCGGAAATTTTATTTTGTCGCACATTTTATTTTAATCTTGAAAATCAAAAAAAACTTGTGTTGGTTTATCATGCAAACCAAGAAATTTCTAAAATTGTTTTACTGAATTTTCTAAAGCAGTATCTTCCTTCTTCTTTACTTCCCAATGAAATTATTTATTTACAAAAACCTATTTTAAATTCTAATGGAAAGTGGGATTTACAAAAAGTTTTAGAGTTAGTCAATCAAAAAATTTTTATTTCCAATACTCAAGCTTTTCAGGATTCTCTTTCAAATCTTCAAGAAGAATTTCAATTAGAAATTTTAAATCAAATTAGTAAAAATTCATTCTCTAATTTAGGTTGTAAAGTACAAGATCTAAAAAAAGAAATTCTTATTGAACCATCTCAAATGGACTTGAAAATTCAAAATTTTAAATTAGACTCTCCCTTTTTTCTTTTAGGTGCTACAGGCTACTTGGGAGGATTTTTTTTAGAGGAGTGTTTAAAAAAATCAATAAAAATTTATTTACTAATTCGAAATTCTTATCAAAAAGAAAAAATTTTTCATAGACTAAAAATGAAAGAACTTCATAACAAATGGAACCTTCTAGAATTCTTCATTGGAGATGCAAGCTTAAATAAATTTGGATTAAATTCAAAAGAATGGGAAAAAATTTCTGAAGTAAGTAAAATTTTTAACTTAGCTGGTTCTGTAAATTTTTTATTGAGTAGACAAGAACTTGCTTCAAAGAATTTAAAAATTCTTCAAAATTGTATTTCTTTGGCACACAATGGAAACTCAAAAGAAATTCATCATGTTTCCACTCTTTCTATTTTTTTGCTTAGCAATTTAGAGCTTTCTGAAATTACTGAAGATTCCAAAATTTTAGAAACTACTAATATTTATGGTGGATACGCGCAAAGCAAATGGCAAGCAGAATTTCTTTTACAACAAAGTCATTGTAAATTTCATATTTACAGGTTGGGACTTTTGGTTGGAGATACTCAAAATGGATTTTCAAATCCTAAAGATGCTTTCACGTTCTTTTTAAAATGTGCTCACTTATGGAAAGATTTAAACCTAGATGAAAATCTTGCTTTTGATTTTTTACCAGTAGATCTGGCAGCAAAGGAGATTTTGAAATGGAGTGAAAAAGATAATAAGCCTTCTATCTTACACATTTTCGGAGATACGCTTTATTTTCATGAACTCAAAAAAGCAACTCATAGTTTGAATTTGTCGTTTGCTCCAAGTAGGTTTGAAATTCAATATACTCAATTTTTGCTAAATCTTATAAACTTTCCTTTTCATAAGATTCATCCTTTGGGTTTATTTTTAAAAACCAATAGAAAATTTTTGAGTAAGTATTGTGCTCCCCTTGAATTCAATAAAGAAATTTTAATTAAAAAAATTCTCAAAAATTTATAAATTTTAACTCAATCCATAAATGATCTAATTTTCTTGACAAAGGTAAAAGTGACTGGTATTTTATTTTTATGGCAATTCTTATAGCAAATCCAATTTATGATACAGTTTTTAAGTATTTAATGGAAGATTTAACTATTGCTAAGGAGCTTATTCAAGAAATTATTCATGAAGAAATCATTCATATTGAACCTAAACCTCAAGAAAGCACTGTAAATTTAGGAGAAAAATTATCTTCAGTAGAATATATTTCACATTTTACTGTTTATCGTTTAGATTATATTGCTATTATAAAAACAAGTGAAGGAGAAAAAAAAGTTCTAATTGAACTGCAAAAAGCAAAATTAGCTACTGATATAATGCGTTTTCGAAAGTATATAGGAGAGCAATACACTAGAGATTCTTATCCAATCATCACGATTTATTTTCTCGGTTATCCTTTAGATGAAAATCTTCCCAAAGTTCTTGAAGTCTCTAGAGTTTTTAAAGATAGAATATCTAACCAAACATTTGAAAGAAAGAAAAATGAGTTTATTGATAGCCTAACTCATGATACATTTATTATTCAACTGAAAGGATTAAAAACAGATTTACAAAACCGTTTAGAAAAAGTACTAAGTATTTTCAGCCAAGCAGCAGAAAGTTTCAAAGAATATGTTCTAAAGTATGAATTTCCAGTAGATGATGAACTACAAAAAAAGATAGCAGAAAGATTAAGATACGCCGCCTCTGATTCTGAAATCAAGAAGAAGATGGACATAGAGCAAGATATTTTAATAGAATTACAGAATTTGGAAAGAAAGATCAACGAGCAAGAAGAAATGATTCAAAAAAAAGACAAAGCTTTGGAAGAAAAAGACAAAGCCTTGGAAGAAAAAGACAAAGCCTTGGGAGAAAAAGACAAAGCTTTGGAAGAAAAAGATAAAGCTTTGGAAGAAAAAGATAAATTGATTCAAGAATTATTGGAAAAACTAAAGAATTCCTAAATATTATAAAAATACTTGATCTTTCAACTAATTATAAAATGATTTGTTTTTTGAGACTATCCTAAGGAGATAATTTTGGAACTGAGAGTTAGTAAAGTAGGTGAAGTTAAGGTTATAGAAATTCAAGGAAAGTTTGATATTGAAAGTACAGAAGAGTTTGAGACCTTATTTCAAAAACAAATAGAAAGCAATCCTCCCATCATTGCAATTGACATGAATAAATTAGAATACATTGATTCCTCGGGAATAGGAACTCTCATTAAATCTCTCAATATAATTAAAAACAACAAAGGTAACTTAATTTTAGTTGGTTTAAATAATATGATCTTAAATGTTTTTAAACTCGCAAAGTTGGACATGTTTTTTCAAATTATGACCAATGATGAATTCCAAAAAAAGTTTGCAAGTGGTTAACTAATCTAAATCCTTTCCATTTGTAGTTACTTCTTCAGTAAATCCAAAAAGTTTAGTGTCTTTGAGTTTATCTACATATAAAATACCATCCAAATGATCGCATTCATGTTGGTATACAACAGCAGGAAAGCCTTCCACAATCATATCATAAAAGTTCCATTTTTCATCAAAATACTGTAGTTTAATTTTCTGGGGACGTTCTACATAGCCGCGCATACCTGGAACAGATAAACAACCTTCCCAGTAACCCTGTCCAACTTTTGGCTCTTCCAGAGTTTGAATTATGGGATTTATAAGAATTTGCTCTCTTAAACGAGGGGCATTGGGATAACGAGGATTTTCTTCTTCGGCACCAATGATTACAACTCTTTTCAAAACTCCCACTTGTGGAGCTGCAAGTCCAATTCCATTTTCATGGTGCATGGTATCAAACATATCCCGAATGAGTTTTTTAAATTCCTTTGTTCGGATTTCGTCTTCACTTACTTCAAGGCTCCGTTTTCTTAAAATGGGATCTCCCATTCGCAAAACTTTCAATATAGACATAGTTAAATTCAAAATTCAGTATTTAAGATATATGTCAAGTTTTCTAAGTTTACATTGAGAGTTTTTAGATTCCATTTGTCATATTTTTTTTGTAGAATAGTGATACTTCCATAATCAACATCAAACGAAAAGGCATGTTTTAAATCTAAATTAAAAACACTACAAACAAGAGAGCGAATCACACCTGCATGAGTAATCCAAACTTGATTTTGAGTAAAATTGAAATTTTTAAAAAAATGATTGATTCGAAAATAAAGTTCCTGAAAACTCTCTCCATTTGGAATTTTGTAGTTCACAAAATCTTCATACCAAAGTTCAATTTCCAATTGTGGAATCTCTCCCCAGTTTTTTCCTTCCCAGTTGCCAAAGTTCATTTCTAATAAAACAGAATTCTCGAAAAAATTATCTTTTCGCAAACAACGTGCAAGTTGTTTACACCTATTGCTGGGACTTGTAAGAATTTGGTAAGGTTCAAATTGCAAAAGAAATTTTTTGATTTTTTGAAATTCTATTTCATAGTTTTTTTCTAGAGGAACATCCAACTGTCCATAACAAATGTTAGAGTCTATGGAAACTTTTGTATGACGAATTAAAATTAAATACACAAACTTAAATAAACTAAAACTTCGGAAATTTGTTGACCTGCCCCTAAACAATCTCCGGTATAACCATAGATTTTTCTTTTTAAATACAAAGAATAAAGTAAAGTAAAAATTCCAACAGGTAAAAATAACCAAAAAAGTTCTACTTTTTGAAATAGTAAAATAAAACTTAAAACTGTTAAATTTGCAATAGAAAAAGTTGTGTAACTAGGTTGAACTGCAATAGGTTTAGATTTACCTTCAAATTGCACGTAACGTAAAAATAGCATAATCCAAACAGGTTGAAGTCTACTTAAAGAATGTCCTAAAATAAAAGCCATAAATAAATTAGATGGAACTATTTCACGTAACGCAAGAAATTTTAAAAGCAAAATTGAAAAAAGTCCTAAAACTCCAAAACTTCCTATTCTAGAGTCTTTCATAATTTCTAAGATTTTTTCTTTTGTATAACCACCACCTAAGGCATCGCAGGTATCTGCAAGTCCGTCTTCGTGAAAACCTCCTGTAAGTAAAAACAAAAATACCATAGAAATGACTATAGAAATTTCTTTAGAAAAAAATTGATTTGCTAACCAAAAAGAAGCAAAATTCAGGACTCCTACAATTGCACCAACTAAAGGAAAAAATCGAGTCGCTTTGTTTAGGATTTCTTTTGAATATTCCACTTCAGGAGTTGGAATACGTGTTAAAAACATAACCGCATTCCAGAAGATATTCCAAGTTTCTTTTAGTTTTTTCAATTGGCTTTACTGACTCCGGCTTCATCAAAAGAGGCCATTTCATTCAAAAAAGCGAGAGAGGCTTGAAAAATAGGATAGGAAAGTGCCACACCTGTTCCCTCTCCTAAACGCATATCTAAATTTAAAATAGGCTTAGCTTTCAAGGAATCTAATAAAAGTTTATGCCCTTTTTCTTCAGAAAGATGCGAAAAAAAACTAAGTTCTAAAATTTTAGGTTCTATTTTATAAGCACATAAAAATGCAGTGCTTACAATAAATCCATCTACAATAATGGGGATTCTTTTTTCATAGGCTCCAAGCATTCCACCAACCATGGTAGCAATTTCAAATCCTCCAAAGGTTTGCAAAATCTCAAATACTGTAGGATTTTTTAGAGAATGAAAAGACTTTGCTTTTTCTAGTATAAAAATTTTTTTCTTAAGACCTTCTTCCTTATGTCCTGTTCCACGTCCAACACAATCTTTGAGAGGCAAGTCTAGTAATTCACTCATAAGCATAGAAGCACTGGAAGTATTCGCAATTCCCATCTCTCCAAATCCTACCCAATCCATTCCTTCTTGGTGCAAACGACTGACTAGTTGTTTACCATTTTCTAAACATATGTTTAACTCTTGTTCAGTCATTGCCTTTTCTTGTAAAAAATTTTTTGTTCCCATTCCTACTTTTAAATTGTAAAAATTTGGATTAGAAATTTTGAATGTATAGTTTACTCCTGCGTCAATGACTTTTAAGTCAATTCCAAATTGTTTACAAAATACATTGATAGCAGCTCCTCCATTCAAAAAATTTGCAACCATTTGAAAAGTTACTTCTTGCGGATACAAACTTACTCCTTCTGTAGCAATTCCATGATCCCCGGCAAAAACTAAAATAGTGGGCTTTTTGATTTGTGGAAAAGTTGTATTTTGAATGATACCCATTTTCAAAGCAATTTCTTCGAGTCTACCTAGTGAACCGAGAGGTTTTGTTTTGTTATCAATTTTTTTTTGAAGTTGAATTTCTAGTTCTGATTGACTCATATTTTCTCCTACAATTTTTTTAATAGAGCCTCTGCTTCTTTTTTATAACGGTTTTCTTCTCTTTCATGATATTTATGAAGAGGAGCATTTAAGATCCATTCTATATGTTTTTTTGCATTGAGTTTGTCTTTTCTCTCTAAGAAAATGTAAGTTAAATAAATATGATTCAAGTAAAAATCATATCCAAATTCTAGTGCTTTTTCTAAGTGCAATAAAGCCTTTCTCTTGTCTCCTTTTGCAATGGGCCATGGGGGAATTTGAAATAAAAACCAACCATAAGCTCTATGAGGGGCACCATAGAAAAAGTCTTCTTGAATTTCTAAAGAACGTTTAAAATGTTTTTCAATTGGATCGAGTAAAAAAAAGCTAGACATAATTCCTTTTTCTAAACCCAAAAGTCCATAATTTACAGCAAGCCAGAAATGAGATTCAATACTTTTGTCATCAAGAAAGGCTCCTTTTTTTCCATATTCACTTCCCAAATGATAGATGGTGTGTTTGTCCATATTGTAAATTTCATGTTCTTCTCCCATCCAATAGTATGCTTCTGCCAAAAGCCCATAAGGAATTGCACTTTGAGGATATTTTTGAGTAAGTTCTAATAACTCTTGAATGGCAGAGGGAAGGTTTTGGGAATTGGATTCTCTTTGTTTAATTTTCGTTTTGATTGGGGTAATCTCCTCTTGTTTTGGATTCATTTTTTTTTTTCTCCGCCTTGCTTTTCTTTCTTTATTCTTTTGAATTTTTTGAATGTCTAAAAATTTTTTTCCAATTCCTTTTTGGAGTTCTAGTTTTTCACAAAGAATAGCTCTTGCCTTATAACGATTGAGTCCTTGGGTTCTGTAAACATTGCACTTAACTTCAATTCCACTTGGAATATGTTTTAAATGAACTGCAGTAGAATTTTTATTTACATTTTGTCCTCCATGTCCTCCACCTTTAGTGAAAGATTCTTCCAAGTCTACTTCATAGATTCCAAGAGCTTGCATTCGTGTTTCTAACTCTCTTTGTTTTTTGAGACTGACAGGAAAAGAAAGAGAACTCATATTGAAAATTTATTTTTATAAATTTCAAAAAAAGGGAAAGGACGTCCCATTTCATCTAAACATACAAAAGTAACTTTACAGTCAATAATTTCCCTTTTCATTTTAGTATTCATTCCAATTGTAAAGGCTATAGTATGAACAACAAAAGAGCTTCTTCTATATTGATCAATTTCACAAAAAATTTGAATAATATCTCCATTTTTACCCGGAGTTTTAAAAACTACATCATCTACTTTTACAGTTACAATGTTTGTATATCCTATATGATTCATTCCATAAATAGCAGAGGCTTCATCAATCCAAGCCATCATAATTCCACCAAATAAATTTCCATGAGCATTTAAATCACGACTCATTACAATGTGTTGTGTAACTAATTCCATGAAGTTGAATCTTTTACATATGTTTTGTAAAGAAAGTAAAAAATTAAAATAATCTTAGTTACCCACGAGGATGGTATTTTTTATGTACTTCTTTTAATGTTTTGTTTGCCATATGCGTGTAAATTTGAGTTGTAGAAATATCAATATGTCCAAGCAACTCTTGTACAACTCTTATGTCGGCTTGGTTTTCTATTAAATGAGTTGCAAAAGAATGCCTCAAAGTATGAGGAGTTACTTTTTTCTTGATTCCAGTTCGTTTAATGTAAGTGTTGAGGAGTCGCCAAACTGATTTTCGATTAATATACGAACCCTTTTTAGATACAAAGAGATATTCACAAGTTCGGTTTTTTAAAATTTCGGGTCTACTTTTTGCTAGATATTCCTTTAAAACATTTAGCGCATTTTCTCCAAAGGGAACCAATCTTTCTCGGCCTCCTTTGCCTAAAATAGCTAATGTCATTCCTTCTAAATCTACATCGGAAAGTTTTAAATTGCAAGCCTCCGAAATCCTAAGCCCTGCTGAATATAAAAGTTCAAAAATGCATTTATCTCTAAGTTCAAATATGTTATCAGTTTTAATTGAATTGAATAACTCGTTAATTTCGTCTAAGGTCAAATAGTCTGGAAGAGCTCTGTTAACCTCGGGAGTTCCAATTTTTTCAGTGGGATTGTGACCTAATTTTTTTTCATCTTTTAGATATTTATAAAATTGTCGTAAAGCTACAACTTCTCTAGCAAGAGTCTTAGAGGAAACTTGGCGATTTTTTTCTTCTACTAAAAATTTGTTTATATCTTTAGCTTGGACTTCTAGAATATCCAACTGAATTTTTTCCAAATAACTAGTAAATTTTAATAAATCATATTTGTAAGAATAAATAGAATTTTCACTTAAACCTTTTTCAGTGGATAGATATTCTTGGAATTCTTGGATTAGCTTCAATTGGGTATTGGATGCCAATTTTTTTCTCTCTAAGTTTTCTTTGTTTAGTACTAAAGTCGGAATTTTCGTTTACTTTTTTGTATCTTTTTTTTGGCATTTTTAGAGATTCAAAAAAAACTGTTTTTGGAAACCATGAAAAACCATTTACTATTCACATTTGCATTGCTCCTACTTGTGGGAGTTCTGTTCTGTTCCAAAGAAAAAAAAATTACAGAAAGAGGCTATAAAAAAGAACTTGCTGGAAACAAGATGGAAGCCATGTACGATTACTTGCTTGCTCTAGAATCGAAGCCCAATTATTGGCTTGCTAATAAAAGAATGGGATTTATACTTTCTGTGTCTCAAAATTCCATAGTGCCAGCAATTCGGCACCTAGAAACTGCTCATAAAGAAAATCCAGATGACTTAGAAACACTTGTAAAGTTCTTGGACTTAATCCTATTTATCCAAAACTTTGAAAAATACGAAGAAATTATGGAGAAAAGTGGCTCAAAAATTCCTCTTGAGATTAAAATTTTTTTGGAAAATGCAAAAAATTGTCTTCAAAAAAAAGAGAATAGAAAACCCTTTATAGATAAAATCAAAACCTTAAGTCCACCAGAGAATTCTTATTTATTTTATAGATGTGTAGCTTTGTGTTATGAGAAAGCCGGATATTCGGATTTAGCAGAAGAATTTATTAAGCAAAATAGAAAAAATTATTGAACTATGAGGTTTCTTAAAATAATTTTTGCAATTCTACTAACTTTGTTTTTCCTAGAAATTTTTTTACGATTACTTAAACCTAAAGCTATTCATTTTTATTGGATACAAAGACAAATTCATAAATACGATCCTGAATATTATGTAGATTTAGAACCAAGTTTAAACCTACGCATTCAACACTTTTTAGATTGGTTTGATATTCAATTTAGTACAAATGAAAGAGGATACAGAGGAACTGCCCCCGTTGATAATACAAAGCCTCAAATTATATGTATTGGAGATTCAATTGCTATGGGATATGGAGTAAACGACAAAGATGCTTTTTGCTCCATGTTGGATAATTATAAAGACTCAAATGGAATTGAGTATCAAGTGATTAATTTATCGGTAGATGCTTATGGTTCCAGTGCAATTGCTCTAAAACTAAAAAGACATTTGCCTACATTAAACCCTAAAGTAATTTATTATTTTCCAAGTGTAGGAGATGATGTTGATGAAGTAGGATTTTATCAAAAGAAAAATTCTTCTTGGAATGAAAACTTATTTAAATTTCAATTTCAAGCTACTAAACGTAGTTATCTTGTATTGGCATTAAAGGTAACACAAGAACAATTATTTATAAAACTACAAGAAACCTTTGTATTTCCTTATATTCGTTTTGTAAATTTAATCAATTGTATGAAAGGACTAAAACCAAAAGATGAATGTCCTATTACAAATTGGAGAGAACTTCTTTTAGACTTTTATGGAGATTTATTTAAACCAAAAAAACAAGATGAGCCAATTCATTTTCCGGAAAGTGAATGTGAAGAATCACAAACAAATTATCCTATTCCAAAAAGTTCCTATCAATCTACTAAAGAAATTATTGAACTAGCGAGACTTTATAATACAAAACTTGTGCTTTTTATGCTACCCATCAATCCTGAAATTGCCTATTGCTCACAGAAAGGAAAAATTCATAAACACTATGATTATTTAAAGGAAATGAAAAAATTTTTTCAAAGTGAAAGTCTAGACTTTCTTGATTTGAATGAAACTCAATACACTTTAAAAATGAAAGATGAAAAAGGTCGGCTCAATGTTCGTCCTTATTACATTATTGGAGATGGACACTATACAGCACTTGGAAACAAATGGATTTTTGAAATTCTACTCAAAAAAACAAAAGAGGTTTTACCTTAAATGTTATTTAATAGTTTGCATTTTTTTGGATTCTTATTGGTTTTTATTCCCATCTATTTTTTTGCAAATGAAAAATATCAAAAGAGAATTTTGTTTTTATTCTCTCTTTATTTTTATTCATGCTTAAAAATCATTTTTGTTCCTATTTTATTTCTATCCTTCACTGCAACTTATGTAAGTGCTATTCAAATTCAAAATTCAAAAAAAGCCATAGTCAAAAAACTTTGGTTACTTCATACTTTAGTTGTAAACTTAGGAATTTTATTTTTGTTTAAGTATTTAGATTTTTTTCGTTCAATAGAATATGATCTTAGAAATCTTTTGCAGTTACCAAACTTAGAGTTTGAACCTATTGGTCTTATTTTGCCACTAGGAATTTCTTTTTATACATTTCAGGCTCTGGCTTATGTTGTAGATGTGTATCGTGGGAATATTCAAGCAGAGAAAAAATTTTTTAACTTTGCTTTGTTTTTGCTTTTCTTTCCCCAACTTGTAGCAGGACCTATTATGAGAGCAAATGTATTACTTCCACAGTTTGAAGGAAAAAAAAATTTTAGCCTAGAAAATTTTCGAATAGGGTTTCCTATTTTAGTTTTAGGCTTTTTTAAAAAAACTCTTTTGGCAGATCCAATTGCAGAAGTCATCAAACCCATTTATGCCAATCCAAATCAGTTTGACTGGATCACTTGTTTTATGGGTGGTGTCTTGTTTTCTTTGCAGATTTATGGGGATTTTTCAGGTTATTCTGATATTGCTATTGGTATAGGAAGAATTTTAGGTTTTTCTATTTCTAAAAATTTTGACCGCCCCTTTCTTTCTAGTTCTGTTACAGAAACTTGGAGAAGGTGGCATATTTCTCTTTCTTCTTGGCTTCGAGATTATGTTTATATATCCCTTGGTGGAAGCCACAGAAGTCGTTTGCGAAATTACTTTAACTTAAACGTAACCATGCTTCTAGGTGCTTTTTGGCATGGAGCAAATTGGACATTTTTGGCTTGGGGTGCTATTGGTGCTATTTTTATGTCCATGGAACGTTATGCGACAGAAACAGGCTGGAGCGTTTACTTTGAAAAAATTCCTAAGTTACTCAAAATTCTTTATGCATTTTTAGTCTTTATATTTGGAAGTATTTTTTTTCGAGCAGAAAATATAAACAAAGCCTTAGTGCAAGTAGAAAATGTTTTTACTTTCCAAGATGGAATTTTTCACAGTGAAATTTATTCTACTGTCGTTTTGGTTCCAATCTTGATTTTAGCATTTTATGAGATATCAGAAGAATTAGGAGTTTGGGAAAAAATAGTTTCCACTTCTTTTGTGCAATATTTAAAACCAATTGGTTTTGCTATTGTTATTTTATTATGTCTCATGATTTATACAGTTACGTCTTCTCCTCAATTTTATTATTTTCAATTTTAATTTTTGCTTGCTTTTTAGAAAAAATGAAAAAAAATCTTACTTTGGTGGTTAAAAAAGTAAAGAATATACATAATTTCGAAAATTCATAGTTTCGCCAAATTTAGAAGGAGAGAAGGAGGTTTTATGCTGAAATGTTTCTTAATTGTCCTTGTTTTCTTTTTTTCGAATTGCTACAAGGCTGAAAGAAATCCCCTTCATTTTAGTTCAATTATTAGAGGTTTGGTAGAGAGTAGTAGCTTCTATTATTCTTCAAATTATTATCGTCTTGCATTAGGTAGTTATGCAAGAATTCGGCCCATAAAACAAGGAAACATTATTTCTTGTTCAATCTCACCTCCTCTTCCTGTAGGATTAAATCTTTCAGCACAATGTGATGTTGTTGGAGTTCCACAGGTCACTTCTTCTGTAAAAGGTTACACTGTAACGGCAAGATTTGATGATTCTCAGGTGAAAAATACTTATATAGAAATCGAAGTAGTCATTTCTTCTACACATTCTCATCCTCCAAACATGCCATACGTTTACTTTCCAAGTTCAAGTTCTACTGTATCAGAAAGTGGAGGTTTTGCTACAATCCCAATTACTTTGAGCCAGCCTTCCGATTTGCCGGTCACAGTGAACTATTCTTTATCCGGAACTGCTAGCTTTATAGATTACGTTGTTAATACAAGTAATCCCATAACTTTTCATCCGGGAGAAACAGTTAAGATCATTCACATAACCATAAATGATAATAACTATACAAATTACAATAAAACGCTTATTTTCAATCTGTACTCTTTAACAAATGCTCATTTCGGTGGAATTACAACTCACACTTTAACTATTCTTGACGACGAGCCACCCTATATAGGCTATGCTAACAGTAAGTTGCTTTTGGTAAAGAATCAACCTTATTACCAATACGCCACAATAACAGGAAACATTACAAACTGCACAGTAAGCCCTGCACTTCCCAGTGGACTCTACTTAAATTTTTCAGATTGCACAATTCAAGGTACTCCTACTACAATTGCTTCTCCCAAATCTCATACAATTACAGCTTATAATGGTGCTCTTTCTACCACAAGATCTATTGAGCTAACCGTGTTAGATGATCTCAGTTATACATTCGCATTCGCTTCAACTAAATATCGTTTATCCACACCAGGACAAAGCTGCTTAGAACGTTGTGCTAGTTTAGGGGGAGTTGCCCCAGATACAGCCAGTACTGCAACTGTAGGTTCGGATTGCAAAACTGCTCTTGTCGGCTTAGGAGTAACAACAGTAACTTCTCCCTCTGCTTCCTGCATAGGATTATATTATCCTTGTCGCTACGATAAAAATTCAACTCCTACTACTGGGATTTATTCCTGTAATCACTTTATTGATTATTATTATGCTAGTTCTAGTTACAATCTTGTTTGTCCTTGTTATTTATAATTTTTCTAAAAGTTTTAGCTTAAGGCTTTTGCATTTGAATTGTTTCCTTTGCCTTTTTTAGGGAAAAATCACTTCTCATAAAAAAAAGATTTTTTGAAATGGGCTTTAGGCTATGAATCTTAAGTACAATCTTTCTTTAAACTCATACAAACGTTTCCCCACAAGAGAAGTCAAAATTGGACAGGTAGGAGTTGGAGGAAAAAATCCTATTCGCATTCAATCCATGACTACCTCCGATACACAAGATACTGAAAGTACAGTAAAACAGATTTTGGAGTTAGAAAACGTTGGGTGCGAAATTGTAAGGCTTACTGTACCATCTCAAAAAGACGCAGACAACTTACCAAATATACGTAAAAAACTAAAAGCTCATGGAAGTAATGTCCCCATTGTAGCCGACATTCATTTTACCCCAAGCATTGCTATGCAAGTAGTGGAGCATGTAGAAAAAGTGAGAATTAACCCGGGAAATTTTGCAGATAAAAAAAAATTTCTTGTTCATGAATATACCGATGAGGAATACCAAAGAGAATTAGAACGAATAGCAGAAGTGTTTCTTCCTCTTGTAAGACGTTGTAAAGAATTAGGAGTTGCCATGAGAATTGGCACTAATCATGGTTCTCTCTCTGACAGAATCATGAATCGATACGGAGACACTCCTTTAGGAATGGTAGAGTCTGCTTTAGAGTTTATTCAAATTGCAGAGAGTGAAAACTATAAAGATATAGTCGTTTCTATGAAAGCCTCTAATCCACAAGTTATGGTGCAAGCGTATAGATTGTTGGTTGCGAAATTTTTAGAAACAAATAGAGATTATCCAATTCACTTGGGAGTTACAGAGGCAGGAGATGGACAAGATGGAAGAATTAAATCTATTATAGGGATAGGCTCTCTTTTAGAAGATGGAATTGGTGATACAATTCGAGTTTCTCTCACTGAAGAGGCTATCTATGAAATCCCTGTCGCAAGACGTATTGTAGAAAAGTATAATTCTATACTTTCACATAACGTCCAAGAGCAAAGAGAAAAAATTGAAATCAAAGAATTTCGAAATCCTTTCAGTTATTCTCGTTTTTTTAGCAGTGCAGTGCCAGTTGGGGAGTTGCGAATTGGAGAAAATTATCCCGTACGTGTAGAAACTCATTTTTTTATTTACGAAACAACAAAGCTGAAAGAGGAAATTCAAAATACCCTATCCGCAG
>CALDSP010000198.1 GCA_937924465.1 uncultured Leptospiraceae bacterium | reverse complement strand
ATAACAAGCATTCAAGATTTATTTGAACTATCAAATTTAATTTACTTGCAAATGGATGGACTTACTATTTCCCAAGAAGAAATTTCTCTTATAAGAAAAAAAAATCCCTACTTAAAGATAATTCCTCTTCCAAATCCTATCCCATAGGATAAGGGTTTGTTTTAGAAACTTCGTCTATTTTGTTTAACACGTCTTGCGACAAAGTAACTTCCACAGCTTTAAGAGAATCACTCAATTGACTTGGATGAGTTGCTCCAATGAGTGTACTTGCTACAAATTCATGTTGTTTGCTCCATGCGACTGCCATTGTAGTTACACTCATTCCAATTTCTTTTGCTATTTTCATAAATTCTTCTGTTGATTTTAAAGTCTTTTCATTTAAGTAACGATTGCTCATTTTTTTTTGACGATCTCCCATTTTTGCGTAACGACTAAATCTTGCATTTTCTGGAGGTTTGGATGAATTATATTTTCCAGTTAAAACACCTCCTGCAAGTGGAGAGTATGCAATTAAACTTACGCCTTCTCTTTTACAAATTTCAGAAAGAGAATCCTCAAAGCGTCGATTGATTAAACTAAAATTATTTTGAATGGATTCATATCTTATTAAACGATTTTTGTCGGATACCCATAAACTTTTCATGAGTCCCCAAGGAGATTCATTACTGCACCCAACGTAACGAACCTTTCCAGAAATAACAAGTTCCGAAAGAGTATATAAAGTTTCCTCATATTGCATATCGGGATCAGGCCAATGAGTTTGATATAAGTCAATATAATCAGTTTGGAGTCTACGTAAACTTCCCTCAATAGCTCTAATAATATTATGTCTATCTAAGCAAGTTTTTCCAGAACGTACAGGTGGAACAAACCAACCATGTCCTGGTCCACAAACCTTGGTAGCAATGATCACGGAATCTCTTGGCTTTGTTTTGAGCCACTTTCCAAGGATTTCTTCCGTACGAAAAACATAACTTTGATCAGGTGGAACGGGATAAATCTCTGCTGTGTCAAAAAAATCAACTCCGGCATCATAAGCTTTATCTAAAATCTCAAAAGAGGTTTTTTCGTCACAACTTGAACCAAAAGTCATAGTTCCCATTCCAATTTCAGAAACTACCATTGAACTTTTACCCAATCTTCTTTTTTTCATTTTTTCCCTCAAATTAAACTACATTTCATAAAACAAATTTTGAGCTTTTTTATCAAGATTATTTTGATTGAAGGTAGCTAACAAAAATCTTTCTTTTCTTCTTTACACTTTTTCATTCAGTTTGTTTGTCTTTTGTAAACTATTCTTCCTCTTCATCCACTGCAAACCTCTCTAAAAGTTCTAACGGTATGATTTCCAATGCTCTTTTATGAGTAGATTTTAAAAATACCTTAGGAGCCATTCCTGCACGATATGCTTCTAACCAACGAGAGGCACAAAGACACCATTTGTCTCCATGTTTTAAACCGGGAAAATCCCACATAGGCATGGGAGTGCTTAAATCATTCCCTACAGATTTTGAAAATTCCAAAAATTCTTCAGTTACTTGAACACAAACCGTATGAGAACCAAAATCCATATCGTTTGTATCACAACAACCATTCCGAAAAAAACCTGTTTTAGGTTTCACAGAGCAAGGAATCAATTTTTTTCCAAATACGTTAATAGATTCATCCATTTCCATAAAGGTCAAACCTCTTTTTAAAACTTTATTCATTGCATAACACAACACTTTTATAAAATATGACAAGTAGAATTTCTTGAAAGTTTCTTGGTTACTATAAAGTAGAAATTGTTAGACAAGTATGTATACATTGAATGAGTATTGTTTTTATATTTTAAACTCTCCCAACTTAGAAGACAAACTCACACCTCCACCAGAGAATTTAAAAGACTTACCTCATTTTTTTGAAATTAGGGAACTCCCTGCAAGAGAGAAAAAAATTCAACTAACAAATGAAAAAACAAAAATTCCAAGACTAGAACATTTAAATCAAGCAATCAATAGAGCTATTTCCCTTCATCATTTTGCAAATCATGAACTCATGGCAATTGAAATCTTTGCCTTAGCTTTATTAAAATTTCAAAATATAAATCCTGAACATCGACAAAATATGTTTCGAACTTTGCAAGATGAACAAAAACATTTGCAAATGTACATAAAACGAATGCAAGAACTGGGACTTGATTTTGGAGAAAGAAAACTGAATTCTATCTTTTGGAAGTTTGTTCCAAAAATGAATACATTTGAAAAATTTAGTGCAGTAATGTCAATTTCTTTTGAAGGAGCAAACCTAGACTATGCTTTAGTTTATAAAAATACATTTTTAAAATTTGGAGATGAAAAAAGTGCAACCATAATGAATACTATATATCACGATGAGAGAAAACATGTTAGGCGCGGAGTAAAAATTCTTGAAAATCGCCCTAACCAAGAAAGTTCTGACTGGGAGTATTACTGTTCTCTTTTAGAATATCCAATGACACCGAGAAGAGCTAAAGGATATTTTTACATTCCAAGAACTCGAAAGAGACTTGGACTAAGTGAAGAGTTTATTCAAAAATTAGGAGAATATAAGGATGAATTTTCAAATCGAAAGAAAGAAGCTATTCCAGAGGAAATTTTAAATTGGGGAGTATTTACAGGCTAAATTCTTTTTACGAATGGGAATTACAGAATTTTCCAAATCCACTTTATCTAAACACTAACCTAAAAATTAAAGCAAATTCTTTACAGTACGCTTTTGCAGGACTCTTAAAAGAAGAAGATGAATTATTTTTAGAACACTATCCAAATATAGAATTTATTGAATATTTAAATAAAAAGTTTAATAAAAAAGTTCATTTTACCAATACGTTGAGCGCTAATAAAAATATAATTGAATGGGGAATGATTCATAAAATTTATAATAAAACTATAACTCAAGATATAGAAACCATTCAACT
>CALDSP010000197.1 GCA_937924465.1 uncultured Leptospiraceae bacterium | reverse complement strand
TTTTTTGTTTTAGGTCAATGGATTGTTTTGATTCATTGAAAATAAATTGGTATTTCATGAAAGAGAGGAGTTTCAAAACTCTCTAAAAATTTGCACAAACACGAACCATTCAAAATTTTTTAGAATCAGTCAACTAAGTGTGTGTTGTTACTACAACCTAAGTTCAAAAAAAGAGTCTTACTTCCTACAACGGTTTTACTTCAAGTTTGATGTTGTTACTACAATTCATGTTCAATAGTACGATTGCTACCAGCTAAGTTCAAGCAGGATTGTTGTAAATTTTCTTAGTAATCTCATCTAAAAAAATCTACAAAAAAATCATTGACCAAAATCCATCATTAAATAATTTGGCTTTAGCTAACGAGTTGCTA
Organism: uncultured Leptospiraceae bacterium; assembly: GCA_937924465.1. GTDB lineage: Bacteria > Spirochaetota > Leptospiria > Leptospirales > Leptospiraceae > CALDSP01. The sequence continues at coordinate 4,605 of CALDSP010000197.1, read as the reverse complement.
GCTCAGTTGGTAGAGCATCTCCCTTTTAAGGAGAGGGTCTCGGGTTCGAATCCCGAGCGACTCAATTTGGTGTCATCGTCTAGTGGTTAGGACACAAGGTTTTCATCCTTGTAACCGGGGTTCGATTCCCCGTGGCACTAAAATTTCATCTCTTTCTCATAAATTTCATTTAAAATTTTTCTTTCTTCTATTTTTTCTTGATTATGTAAACTTTGCTCTATTCTTTCTTCCCATTTTTTATTTACTTCTCTGTTGTGGGAGGTTTGGCTTTTTATTTTACTCAAACTTTCTTTAAGTGATAAGATATCTTTTTTGTGGAGATTTGTGAATTTATTTTTTTTAATTAATTTGAATTCTATTTTACAATCTTTTTTTTCACAGTTTGTTTTAGGATAGGAACTTTGTTCATTAGAAAAAATTGGCAAAGTGGAGACGAAAAGAAAAATAAAAATTTTTATATTTAATAATTGTCGCATAACGTAATTTTTTATTGAATTATTTTCTCAAGTTCTACTTGAGAATCTACTCGTTCTATTTTTTGAACCTTATAATTTTCTAAAAACAAAATGAATACTTTTCCTTTTTCTTTTGGAAAATAGGCTCCCCTTGTATTATCTAAAATTAAATGAATTATATAGGGATACTCTTTCATTTTTGGAATAGCTATCATTTTGCTAATAACTGTTGGCATTTTATGAATATCTGCTATAAGAGCTAATTTCTTTAAATTCATTCCTTCTTGTTTAAGTTTTAGAAGATAAGGATGAACAACTTTACTTGCATCCATATCTGAAACAAAAAGTAAGTATTTTAAATCTTTAGAAATTGTTTGTAGGTTTCCATGTTGATCTATAAATTGAACAAGATTTTCTTGCAATAAATCACTTCCAACTTGTAAGTTTTGAGAAAGAAGATTTTTCATGCAAAGGAAGAATCCTAGAAATAAGATTAAATTTTTCATAACAAATATCCTTTTTTTAGTTATGTAATATAAATATAGTTTATATTTCTTCCAAACTCTTTTCTTCTATGACTATAATAATCTGTATCTAAATAATTACAAATTTCAGAATCATAAATAGAAACTTGCACAGGAAGATTTCGAATTTGTTCTTTAACAACTAAATCATTTCCAAATAAATACTTACCACCTTTTTTTTCTAAGGATTGAGGATATTTCTCTATGAATAAGCGCGCAACGTCCTCATCTATTTCGTATTGTGATTTGCGAATACAAGGCCCTATATAAAAACTTAAATTTTTTAATTGGAATTTTTCAATTACTTTCATACAAATAGATTCCGTTATATTTTTCGATGTTCCTCTCCATCCTGAGTGAATTGCTCCAATGACTAAAGGAGCCAAAGACCAAAAGAAAATTGGAATACAGTCCGCTGTTTTAATGACTAAAATAATATTTTTTTCTGTAGTATAAAAAGCATCTCCAACTAGAGGAAGTTTAGAGAGTGATGTAATTTCATGAAATTTTGTGCCATGTTCCTGTTCTAAATACATGACTTTTAGATTTTCTTTTGTAAAAAAGGAAATTATCTCGGGGATAGATTGCTCGGTTAAATCGTTTGATTCAATTTCTTTTTTTCCTATGCAATTGATATGAATATTTACAGAATTTGAGTGGATGAATTCACTTATCAACTTAACGCCTTAAAGTAACGCTCTGCGGCTTCTTTACAAAGTTGAGTGGCTTTCTTTTTTTCTGCATCATTTGTTGGATTTTTTGGATCTCCAATTGCGTTAATGATTCTTCTTGCATTATAAAAATCTCGATTACCACCCAAGATATATTGAGCAAGTTTGTGCCCTGTAAAACTTCCCTCTTTCATTCCTATGACAAGGATTTTTGTAGCAATATTTAAATCCTTAGCTGCTAGATCTGGATTATCAATGAGATTGATCCCTAATTTTTTAGACCATCTTTCATAATTCACTCGTCCCGTAATTTGACAAAATCCCCTTCCTTTGAACTTGATTCCATCTCCAGGTTGAGTATTTCCTAGATCGGCTCGTCCTTGGTATCTTTTTTCAAAGTATTCATTATTAGCTTTTTCGTCTTTGATCCATTGTCTTTCTTCCATAAAACGTCCAAGTTTGGATTCGTGTTCTGCTGTAGCAAGAACATAAGCAATCTGTCCCGCGTCAGTAACTCCGTTTTTAATACACGCATCATACAAGATGGGAATAACTTTTTGAGCTTGTTCCTTTAAACTTGCAGGCGCAGCTGCAATCAGTTTTTGAACTACTTGGTTATTTGCTTGAGTACGGGGTGGTTGAGATGGAACAGCCATATTTTATCCTTTATTTATACTTCTTTTTGTTTATACAAATCTGCAATCATATTTTCATTTTTTTAAGTTACAAAAAAATACCTTTCGAAAAATTAGAAATTGTTATTGTATAATAAATAATACTTGTCTTAAATTCATGCTTCAATTAAAAGATACGAAAAAAAAATTTTTTCTATTTAGAAAAATTTTTCCATTTATTTTACGCTTCTTATTTTTATTTGCTTGTCCTTTATTTGGAAGAGAATCTTTAAATCGAGTCATTGCTATTGTGGGAAATTATTCTATCACTCAAGTTGACTACGATAAAGCTGTTGATAAATATAAAAAGTTATTCAAAAATACAAAATCACCTTTCAAGGGGAGCTTAAAAACTCAAGTTATGGATTTTTTAATTTCCAAAAAAATTATTGATATAACTGCCGATGAAGAAACCATTATTGTAAATGAAAGAAGACTGGAATCAGAAGTTGAAAAAATCATGGAAAATATGGGCTTTACCGATAGAGCTCTTTTTGAAAAGAGTTTGTCAGAAAAAATGGGAATTCCCTTTGAAATTTGGTATGAAGAATTAGGATATCAAATTAAAAAATCCCAACTTTTACAAGTACGTGTTCCCATGAAAACTGTTTCGGAGGCAGAGATTAAAAATTGGTATCAAAAAAATCAACAACGAGTAGGCTATGAAGTGAGGTTTCGAGAAATTGTACTTGTCCCACGCAATTCTAGTTTTGCAGAAGAGGAAAGAATTTCCAACGAAATTCTACAAATTGAAAAAGAAATTCGTAAAGATCCTGCAAGTTTTCATTTAATAGCCTCAGGTCCAAGGAATCAATCTGTATTTCGAGGGGGACTTTCAGAATGGATCCCTATTGCAGAAGTTTATCAAAAAAGTAGAATTTTGGCCACTTATCTAATGACTGTTCGGGAAGGGGGAATCAGTACTGTTTTTCGTGATGAAAAAAATCGTTATTGTATAGTTAAACTTGAAGGAAAGCGAATCACTCCACTAGAAAGCATACGTCGATTTATACAAGAAATCATTCAAAGAGAGAAAATGGAATCTTCTTTTGATGAATGGATTTGGGAACGAAGAAAAGAAATTCCTATCAGTATTTTTGATAAAGAATATTTAACAGAAAATAAAATTGAAGTTCCAGAAGAATCTTTCAATTTAGATAAATTATTAGAACAATGAATCCTTTTCAAAGAGAACCTTCTTTAATTGCTATTTTTTTTGATCAGCAAAAACTTAAAATTTGGGAAACGAAAAAAATTAGTAATCATTTTGTTGAAAACTTTTTACAAAGACTTTTTCTTTGTTTTGAGAACTTGCCTATTTTTACTAATCTGTTGTTTACGAAAAATTATAATTTAAATCTTATTCAAACACGAAATGAAATAGAATTTCTTTTGGACGTTATGCGTCATTTGCCTCCTTCACAGTCTGAAGATGAAGATATTGATGAAGTTTATTTTGTTTATTTGGAAGGAATTTCTCCAGTTTTAGATATAAGTTTAACAAATCAACTTAAAGAACGTCATAAAAAATATCTTTCTCAATATTCTTATAGTGAAAATTTACCAAATGGAATAGTTCCTTACTTTATTTCTAGAGAGTTTTTACAAACTATTCCAAAAGATTATAATGGAAAAATTCATGACTACTTATTAAAAAATATTAATCAATACGATACTGAAATATTTTTTCATCCTCCCGACCTGCGCCACCTTCGACTTAGTTTTAATTTAGATTCTCTGCGTTCTGTTCGTTTAGTGCAAGATATTCTTTCAAAAAATCCAGAGCTAAAGTATGAAGAAATTTTTAGTTTTTTAAAAGAAAATCTATCTAGCTTTAGAGCTTATCCTTCCTATATTGAAATAGAAATTTACAAGGGATGCAAATATTCTTGTGATTTTTGTCCTAGGACTTTTGCCGATTTAAAAGATGACAACTCTCAAATGAATCCAATCATTTTAGAAAGAATTCTTCATGAATTAGAAACAGAATTTGGATCACCTGTGACCATTTGTTTTGGAGGCTTAGGAGAGCCACTTTTGCATAAAGAGTTTTTTTATTTCTTAAAGTTTTGTTTAAACCAAAGCATAACGCAAGAGTTAATTTTAGAAACAGCCCTTTATACAAATTTTGAAGAACTTGTAACTTGTATCAAAAATTTAAATGATGATCAACTTGCAAAATTAACTATCATAGTCAATCTTCCCAGTTTACAGGAAGGAACTTATTTTCAGCTTACTAAACAAAATCAAACAAGTGTAAAAAATATTTTAAATAATCTTC
>CALDSP010000196.1 GCA_937924465.1 uncultured Leptospiraceae bacterium | reverse complement strand
AACTCAAAGCTGTCAAAGGCTACACTGATTTAGTTAGAATGAATGTAGAAGAAGGAGATGTAAAACTCAAAACAAAAGATAAAGCAGAAAACATTGAAAAAAATTCAACCGTAAAAATAAAAGAAGAAAGAATTTTACGCTCAGAAAAAATCCCCTTACTACTAAATCCTGTATCAAAATATTTCCTAACCTCAACACAAAAACATTCCATTCCATTTCAATGGACCCCCGCTAACTCCAGCAGTAAATACAAATTAGAAATCTCAAATGCCCAAACAAGAGAATTAGTTTTTCAAAAAATTGTTTCAGGAAATGAGCTAGAAATTTCTTTACCTGTTGGAAATTATCGTTGGCGATTGATTCCCCTCTCTAAGGAAGAAGTCTCCTCCGATTTTGCAAAGTTTGCTATTATATCCAATGATCCAATTCAAGTTCTTTCTCCCTCAAATAGTGCAAAATACATATACGTTGTACGTTCTCCAAAGATTCTTTTTCGTTGGATGAAAGAAGAATTTTTTAAAAGTTATAAACTAGAGATCTCTACTCAACCTGATTTCTCTCAAATTTTAACTGAATACAATTCTTTATCCGATCAAATTTTAGTTGAAAAACTTCAAGAAGGAAAATACTATTATAGGCTTACTGCTATTCCAATTCTTTCTGGAATGCAACCTAAACAAAGTCTAGTGAGATATTTTGAAATTGTTCGAGTTTCTCAACCAGAACCAATTCAGTTAGTAAGCCCAGAAAAAGAAAAACTAATCTTTCTTAATAAGAAGGATGAATCTCAGTATACTTTTGTTTGGAAAAAGAACAAAGAATATTTAGAATATGAATTCCAAATTTCCAAAAACCCAAATTTTCAAGAATTCGTGTACCAAGAATCCACAAAAGAACATTTTATTATATTAAAAAAGAAGTTAGAAATTGGAAATTACTTTTGGAGAGTAGTTGGAAAATTTGAAAATCAAAAAATAAGTTCAGATACTAGAAACTTTTCAGTCCTAAATATAGCCAAAGTTTCTTTATTGAGTCCTAGCAATCAAGAAATTTTAGAAGCAGGAAATATTAAGTTTATTTGGAATGAATATCCTAATGCAAAAAATTATTTAATAGAACTTAGTACGGAAAAAAACTTTCAAAAAGTTTTTAAACAATTTCAAACCAACTTAAATTCTGCTACTTTAGCGTTACGCGACAAAGGAACTTACTATTGGAGAGTAAAAATTCCAAACCAACCAAGAATTTTTTCTGAAATCCAAGAATTCACACTCACTCCTGAACCAAAAATAGAAATTTTATTTCCTAAAAATAATGAACTAGTAGATTTGTACCCTGTTAATGAACTGCAAATTTCTTGGAAATCCACAGTGAATCTAAATTCTTATAATTTGGAAATTATAAAACTACCTGAAAAAAAATTAGTCCTTCTAGAAAAAAATATTAAAAAAAATATATACAATTTAAAAAATTTAAAACTCTTAAAACGAGGAGAATATGAATTAAAAATTAGTGGAATATATATACAAAATGAAATAACAAGAAATCTTATAAGCTCCTCTAAATTCCCAATTACTTTATCTAAAGTATCAACAAAAGAAGATATAAAATTTTTAACCCCCAAGGAAGTTTATGTAGAATGAAAGTATTTTTAAATTTATTATCTTTAATAATATTTTTACTTGCCTTTCCTATTTTGAGTAATGAAAAAAGAAAAATTACTTTAAGATGGGAAAAAGTCCTTACAGCAGAAAAATATATTTTAGAAATTCGAAACTCTCAAAAACAAACTGTTTTTAAAAAAGAGATTTTCACAAACTTCCAAGAAGTACAACTAGAACTTGGAGAATATGAAAAAAAAATTTATGTTATAAATAAGTTAGATGAAATTGAAAGTGAATCTGATTGGGAAACTTTTAAGATTTCTCTTATTCTTCCACCCGAACTTACAAATCAAGAAAAAATTTTTATTTCCAAAGACACAAAAGAAATTTTACTGGAAGGAAAAAATTTTCATCCTAACATGCAGGTGAAACTCAAAAAAGATGAAAAAATTTATATTCAAGAAAAAACTAAAGTTCAAAATTCCAATACAGCAACCTTAGTCATAAACCCTGAAATCCCTGAAGGAGAGTATGATTTAATTTTAGAAAATCCTAAAAAATCTCGAACTTATCCTAACCTCATTACAAAAAAGGACGTTGGGCAACAACCAATTCCAAAAAGAGAACCCAAAGTTTTTGAAGTAAAAAAGTGGGAAATTGTAAAACGCTCTGCTATTCTCTCTGGGTGGGGAGAGTATTATGCTGGAAATGTATTTGAAAACAAGGCGTATGATTTTAGAGGAAAATTGTATTTTGGTTCTTTTGTTACTTTGAGTATTCTTTATCTTTATTTCAATGAGTTTACTCTTATTCCTGGAAACAAAACTCCAACTCAAAAAAAATTTGAATCTGACACAATAAGAAATTTAGGAACTGCTTTCGTAATGCCTAATTTATCGAATAATTCTAGAAGAATTGCTGCCTTATATGGACTCAATGAAATGAATAGGCAATCTGAACTTGTCAACCAACAATCTCAAAGGGTCAATCTTATATTGTTTTTAATGGCTGGAGTATACATTACTCAATTGGTTGATGCTTTTGTTATTGAGAAAAAAGAGAATTTAAGTTTTAATTTTACAAAGCCAATGATTGAATTGAGTCTTTTCAATCAAGAAAACAATAGTTCATTTCATTTAAAGTTCAACTTTAAGTTTTAAGCATTAGGAAAAAGAGGCTAAAAATAGCCTCATTTCTTTTAAGCGGCTTTGTTTGACTTAGCTTGCTCTCTTTTATTACGGAGTTCTTTTTTACGAGTTTTTCTTAGTTCTTCTCGTTGTTTTGCAATTTGGATTCTATTTACTTTTAACTCTTCTCTTGTTTTTCTTACAGTTAGCTCAAGAATTCCCATCTCTGAATTATCGGATGTTCGATTTACAAGACGCAAAATTCTAGTGTAACCACCGTTTATATCTTTAAAACGAGGTGCAATATCTTCAAGTAGCTTTCGCACAACTACTTCATTTTTAATTTTTTTCATGATCTCACGGCGATTATGAAGTGCTTGGGCCTTTTGGTCTTTATTACTCAAATCTAAATCAAGGTTTCTTTTTGCGCGAGTAATAATTTTTTCTGCATAAGAACGAACCGCTTTCAATTTTGCAACGGTAGATTCAATTCTTTCATGATCAAAAAGGCTAGTAGCCATATTGTTCAACAATGCCTTTCTGTGTTGATAATCTCGATTTAGTTTACTTACTTTGTTTCGTTTATTCATTTCAAAAATCCCTCATTCCAAAAGATAAGCCTATATTGGCAAGTTTTGTGCGAAGCTCATTTAAACATTGTTCGCTGTAATGTCTAGACTTGGTGAGTTCGTCTTCGTTACGTTTCACTAAGTCTCCAATAAAATCAATCTCTAAACTTCTTAGAACATTCAAGGTACGAACAGAAAGCTCTAACTCTTCTACATGTCTTGCAAGAGACTGCTTGAGTTTTTGATCGCTCTCATCTAGTTCGTCAACTTCTTCCTCTACCTCTTCTTCAAAATTAATGAAAATAGTCAAATGCTCTTTTAAAATTTTTGCTGCTTGAGCAAGAGCATCTTCAGGAGAAATGGAGCCATCTGTCCAAATTTCTAAAGTCAATTTTTCAAAATCGGAACGTTGGGCGACACGAGTCTCCGAAACTTCAAAAATTACTTTGCTTACAGGTGAATAAAGAGAATCAATAGGAATTGTTCCTAAGACTTCAATATCTCTCTTTTTCTCATCGGCTGGAAGGTAGCCTCTTCCTCTTTGAATTTCTAAATCCATAACTACGTTTGCATCTTCATTTAGAGTCGCAATTACTAAGTCAGGATTTACTATTTCAATGGAAGAATCTACTGCTAGATCCCCAGCTCGAAATATTCCCGGTCCCTTTAACTCAAGATGAATGATTTTATTTAAATCTCGATCTTCTGGTTCGTATTTAATACGGACTTGCTTGAGATTTAAAATAATTTTTGGCAAGTCTTCCAAAACACCCGGAATGTAAGAAAACTCATGAGCAACACCTTCCACTCGAATTGCAGAGATTGCAGAGCCCTCTATTGAAGACATGAGAGTTCGTCGCAAAGCGTTCCCTAAAGTAGTAGCAAATCCTCTTTCAAAAGGCTCTGCCACAAACTTCCCATAGTTTGGAGTACTCACCTCGGGATGATATTCAATTTTTTTAGGACGTTTGAATCCTTTTAATAAATTTCTTACTTGCAATGCTCTTACCTTCCAAAGTAATTATTTAGAATATAACTCTACTATAACATGCTCTTTAATTGGCATGTCAATGTGCTCTCTCTTAGGCAATGCCAAAACTTCTCCTTTCATAGCTGTGTAATCAGGAGATAACCAATCAGGATGTCGATTGATAGACTTTGCAAAATTCACGTTTTGTTCTAAAATAGGAGACTTCGCAAATTTATCTCGAAAACTAATTACATCCCCTACTTGAATTTGGTAAGAAGGAATGTCAACTCTGTGTCCATTTACTTTTATATGTCCATGAACAATAAAATTTTTAGATTGACTTCTTGAACTTGCAAAGCCCAAACGATAGACAACATTATCTAATCTACGTTCCAAAAGTTGCAATAGATTTTCTCCGGTGATTCCTTCATGGTGGTGAGCCTCATTGAAATATGCTCTAAACTGCTTTTCCATGATTCCGTATATTCTTTTAACCTTCTGTTTTTCACGGAGTTGCATAGAGTATTCAGAAATTTTCCCTTTACGTTTGGGAGTCAGACCTGGAGGGTTTTTTCTATCTTCAAAACTGCATTTTTCCTTATTAAAACAGCGTGTCCCTTTTAAAAATAATTTTAAACCCTCTCGTCTACATAATCTACAAACAGGACCAGTATATCTTGCCATTGATTCTTAAACTCTCCTTCGTTTTCTTGGTCTACACCCGTTGTGTGGAAGGGGTGTAATATCTTTGATCATTTTAATTGCTAAACCTTTTGCTGCTAAAGAACGAATAGCAGACTCTCGCCCAATTCCGGGACCAGAAACCATTACATCTACCTCTCTTAGTCCGGCAATCTCCATAGCTTTTTCTGCGGCATTCGCTGCTGCTACTTGCGCAGCATAAGGAGTGGACTTCTTAGAACCTTTAAAGCTCATAAGTCCAGAAGAAGACCAAGCAATTACATTTCCTGCCATGTCGGTGATTGTAACTATAGTATTGTTAAAAGAGGCTTGAATGTAAACCTTGCCTTTGGGCACATTTTTCTTTTCTCGTTTTTTTACTTTTTTAGCTGATTTATCCTTTTTTTCTGCCATACTTCCCCCTATTATTTAGCCGGAGCTTTCTTTTTGTTTGCAACGGTTTTCTTTCCACCCTTGCGTGTTCGAGCATTTGTTTTTGTTCGTTGTCCGCGAACAGGAAGACCTTTTCTGTGTCTTAAACCTCTATAACATCCTATGTCCATCAAACGCTTAATGTTTAATTGGATTTCTGAACGAAGATCTCCTTCCACAACATAGCCTTCTTCCAATACCTTACGAATAGCTGTTTCTTGCTCTTCCGTAAGATCTTTTACACGCACTTGCTCGCTTACTCCTGCTTTTTTCAAAATTTTTTCAGAAGAAGAACGACCTATTCCAAAAATGTAGGTAAGCCCTACAACAATTCTTTTTTCTTTTGGTAAATCAACTCCAGCAAATCTTGCCATTTATCTCTGCCTCTGTTTATGTTTTGGGTTTGTACAAATCACTCGAATTACATTTCTGCGTCGAATGACTTTACAGTTACTACAAATTTTTTTAACTGATGCTCTTACTTTCATTGTAATATCCTACTTTTTACGATATGTAATTCTTCCCTTTGTTAAATCATAAGGGGATAATTCCACAGTTACTTTATCTCCGGGTAATATGCGAATATAATGCATTCTCATTTTTCCAGAGATATGAGCCAAAATTTTATGCCCGTTTTCAAGTTCCACTCGAAACATAGCATTTGGTAAAGGCTCAAGTACGGTTCCATCTACCACGATTGCTTCTTCTTTTGCCATATTATTTTAAGCCCTCTCTTATTAAAGCAGCAATTTGCTCTATACTTCCCACTCCATTGATTTCTTTTAATAATCCCTTTTCTCGGTAATATTGAATTAAAGGAAAAGTTTTTTGGTTATAATTATTTAGACGGTTTTTAATAGTTTCTTCATTATCATCAGAACGTCCTTCTATTTTGGCTCTTTCCAAGAGTCTTTTAAGAAGTTCGTCTTCAGGAACCGATAAATTCAGAACAACATCAAGATTGCGATTTAACTCTTTAAGCATTTCATCCAATGCTTTGGCTTGCTCAATTGTCCTTGGAAACCCATCTAACAAGAACCCATTTTTGCAGTCTGGTTCTACTATTCTTTCACGAATAATGCCAATTACAACCTCATCGGGAACAAGATCTCCTGCATCCATATACTTCTTCGCTTTCAAACCTAGTTCCTTTCCTGCTTGGATAGAGGCTCTAAGTATCTCTCCTGTGGAAATTTGAGGTATTTTTAAATCGTCACAAATTATTTTCGCTTGTGTTCCTTTTCCTGCACCTGGTGGCCCCATAAAAATGAGTCTTTTCATCCCCTACCTCGAATTCTTTGTTTTTTCATAAATGGATCATGATTTCTCATAACAAGTTGAGCCTCTACTTGCTTCAAGGTATCCATAGCAACCCCTACCATAATTAAAAGAGAGGTTCCACCGAATG
>CALDSP010000195.1 GCA_937924465.1 uncultured Leptospiraceae bacterium | reverse complement strand
GGGTTTATCCTAATACTAGGATTTTACAATTCAAAGAATACTATTTTTTCCGATAAAAATTACCACAATCCCAAAATTTATCCAAGTGGAATTGCAGATGAAAGAGGATATTATTTTCAAGATACTGGACTTTTAGTAACCCAAATTTTTCATTCTAATGTAAAAAATTCATGGAGTTCAAAAAAACAAATAACTTATACATGTGGAAGTATAGGAGCAGAAGGAATTTTGCGTGGTCCGAATATGCATATAATTGACACTTGCGGATTGGCAGATCCTTTGCTTGCTCGTTTAAGATTCATAAAAAATCCCAATTGGAAAAAGGTTTATTTTTTTCATGAGGTACCTTTCTTTTATAATTGGTTGATCTCTAAAAAAGATATGAGTTGGAGAATAGGTCACTTTGTTAAGCAGATTCCTCTAGGTTATATTGAATCTTTCGTGAAAGACAGAAATGTTATTTACGATGAGGAAATAAAAAATTTTTACAATATTATTTTAAGAATTACAAGAGATTCACTTTGGAGTTTAGAAAGATTCAAACTCATAGTAGACATCAATACCAGAAAAATTTTACCTCCTAATCATGATTATGAGCATTATAGAATTCAAGAAGGAGAAATCGAAATTTGGGATATAGAATGAATAGAATTTTCTTAGTTATATTGAAAAAATAATCCGATTTATATAATATATGCTACTAATCATTGTTCCCATAGCAGCTGCTACTTTGCTTGCAGTAGCTTTATTTATTTTTCTAAAAAATTATTTCAAGTTCGATAAAAATTTTTATATTTCTTTTGCAGTGCTTGCGGCTATTTTGATTAGCATTAATTTCTTGGTGAGTGATATAAAGTTTGGTTCAGGTCCAGACACAAACTCAATTATATTTAAACCCGGAGAACTTGTTATTTACGATCCCAAAGCAGAGTATTATGTATTTTTTACTAAAGGTAAAATGGATTTTACAAAATTAGCTCCAGGTGCAGGGAATCATTTAATAGATTGCTATACAATTTTTGGAAAAACCACATTGTTTATTCGACCAGATGTGCCCACTCGGATTTTGCTTTACCCTACTTTTGGACTCATTAAACTCCCCAATGGAATGAGATATATTCCTTTTTTTAGAAATTTTTATCCAAACAAAGCCTTTAAGGATGATACTCCCGCAATTGATATAAAAATCAATATAATGTTTGGATTAGTAGAAATTACAGAGGATGATCCATCTCGATATTGAGGAATTCTTATGAGTGAATTTTTCTCTTTTGTCACCCAACGTAAAAAAATTATGATTTCGTTTTTGGGATTTATATTCTTTGCATGTACTGCCTCAGAAAAAGAAAGACCTGTTTATTTTATAAACCCCAATCCACCAACAAGTTTTGAAAAAATAGCTCTTTCTCTTGCTAGTAAAGAAAATGATCCAAAACTCAAAAAAGTTATAGTCTTAAATTTTACAACAGTAGATGGAAAAGAACACATTCTTGGAAAAATATTTGCAGAAAAACTTACAACAGAACTTTCTAAGCTAAATAAATTTATAGTTTTGGATAGAATGGTATTTTCAAAAAAACTTTTAGAGGCTGGACTTAGTCTTACTGGAGCTATTGAACCAAATTATTTGAAAAAATTAGGAGAAGTTTTAGGAATTGAACATGTGATTGTAGGAATTGTGCTACCTTCTAAATCTACAGGTTATGATTTAAATTGTAGACTCATTGAAATTAAAACGGGTCTTATTTTAGCGGCAGAAGAAAGTTATTATGTAAGTGAGGAATAAAAAAGAAGTTGGTTAATTTCTTTTCAATGATTTCATTTGTAGATAAAATGACTTTAGGAGGGTTGAATGTTAATACCATATTTTGTCTTTTTGTTTGCTTTTATTTTTCTATTTGATTCTTGTAATACATTTCAAAAAACTTCTGAAAAATCAGAATTTAGTTTTGAGCCTCCTAATACTAGAATCGAAAGATTTCCGGAAACCTTTAACCTAAAAGGAAAGGGACAAATACGTTGTGCAGAAAACGTTTGTAATGAAACAGAAACTAAAATGCCAAAGTTAAAAACACTTCCTAAAAATGGGATTTGGGAAGAATATTCAGAGCGAGAAATAGCAGGTGGAAAGCGAGTGAGTTTTCTTATAAAAAAAGGTCAGTATACTGATAATCAACCCACAGGAATTTGGGAAGAGTATGCAATCAAAGAAGATTCTCAAGGAATTTTTTACAGTGTATTGGATAGAAAGGGAAAGTATGTAGATGGAAAACGAGATGGGCTTTGGCAATATTTTTATGACGATGGACCAAATGCGACAAGGTCAGTTCTTTTGAAAGAGACAATGTTTAAAGCAGGCTTAAAACATGGATTAGAAAAACGGTACAATCGAGAAGGCTTAGTAATAGAAGAGTCTAATTTCGTGAACGACAAAATACATGGAAGGTATGTTAAAAAAAGTCCCAAGGGAATTCTCTTAATAGAAGGGGAATATGATATGGATAAAAAAACAGGAGAATGGAAAGAATACCAAGAAGAAAAAGAAGGTGCCTTAAAGTCTGTTACAAACTATAAAGAGGACAAAAAGCATGGCAAACAAACTCTCTTTTATGCAGATGGAAAAACCAAACTTGCTGAAGGAAATTTTGAAAATGATTTAGAAACAGGGGCATGGAAATATTTTTATGAAAATGGAAAAATTGAAAAGGAAGGATCTTATGTTCCGCAGGTATTCAACGACCCAGAAGAGGAAGCAAAGCAAGAACCTAAAAAAACCAAAACAAAACGCAAAGGACTTTGGAAAAAGTATTATCGAAATGGAAATCTTTTCTCAGAAGGGATGTTAGATGGAAAGCCCGTTGGAGAATGGAAGTTTTATTATAACAATGGGAAACTTGCTGCTCAAGGCGTTATGCGAAATGAGTTTATGCTTGTTGAAGGTGCTATTTATGATGTAATGGGAAACTTGATTGGAAAAGGTAGCTTTATGACTTCCATGATCAAACTCAACGAACAAACTCAAGAATTTGAAATTACATATAAACCTAAGGTTCCCTTTACTTTATATAAAAATGGAAGTAAATATATGGAGTTGACTCCAGAAATTCAAAATGGATATAACATTGCAATTTTATATGATGAGGCGGGAAATGAAATTGGAAAAGGTCCTATTGAAATTATGACTCAAAAGAAAAACGGGTGTTGGATTTTAAATGGGAAAAAAGTTTTTTATTTAATGGATAAGTCTACGTCAGGTGCTATGGCAAAAATGAATAACTGTGAGTAAAGATTATGAAAAAATTTTTGAGTTTATTTTTAGTATCATTTATTTTTATGAAACTCTTGGGAATTGATATAGATCCCACCGGACAAGAAATTAAAGCAGGGGTTCGCAAATATAAGTTAGGAGATTTTCATAGTTCATTAGAACACTTTAAAAAAGCAGAGAAAGAAATACAAAATGATCCTCGAATAGAATACAATAAAGGTACGGCTTTTTACAAAATAGGTGACTACAACCAAGCTTTAGAGTCTTTTGAAAAAGCTTTCAAGTTAAATGACCCCGAATTAAAAGCTAAAACAATGTATAACATAGGAAACACTCATTACAAAATGGGAGACAAAAAGAAAGCAATTGAAAGTTACACAAGAGCTTTAAACATAAATCCTAATTTTGAGCCTGCAAAGAAAAATTTAGAAATTATCCGTAAACAAGAAAAAGAATCTCAACAGTCTTCGAATTCACAAAAAGATAATCAAGAAAATGAGTCTCAAAATCAGCAAAATTCTTTTAATCAATCTCAAAATGGAGAACAAGCTAAAAAAGAGAAAGAATCTTCCTATGCTTCGGAAAATCATCCTAGTTTAACACAGCAAGAAGCAAATCGAATTTTAGAATCCTATAAGCAGGATAAAATAAAGCGCAGAAAAACAAGTTCTCCATGGGCAAATTATAATGAAGTGTTTTGGTGAAATTCTGAATTTTCTATTGGAGCAAAAAAACATAAGAAATTGGGTCTTTTCTCTGATGAAATATCTAAGAAAAACTTGTAGTAACAACAACAGATTTTTTCTAAAAAATCTTCGCTTGTTCGTATTTGTGCAATTGTTCTGAAAGATTTTTTTACTCTTCTCTTTCATGAAGTATGGATTTATTCTAAACGAACAAAAGCAAACTCTGAAAATCAAATCAAAACGAAAAACTGTCTCCACTCTTCGAATCCCTTTTCAATTGGATTCTACTATGCGAATGGGAGTGAATAGACATAAGGGCTTAGAGAAATACTTAGCTATATTACTAAAACGTTATAGATTTCTCTTATATTCCGACTATTTTCCACCTTCTGAGAAACCCAAAACCCAATACCAAGAAAGAGGACAAAATTACGTTACGTGGAAATTTCGTCCTGAAAACAAAGATTGGTTGGAACTGAAGATGTGGGCAGAGGCTTTGGGTATTTCCGCTACCCTTATGTTTGTAAGGCTTTTAGAGATTGAGAAAGAGAATGAAAAAGTTGTAAACGAAAGGTCTTTTCGAATCTTTAGTGTGGTTGTTACTACGGTCTACTATGCACGGATTCCCCAATTACGGAAAGTCTTGCGTAAAGGAAGAAGTATCTTAGAACGATGGATTACGTTCTACGACCCACCAGATTAAACTTCAAAACAAACCCACATCCAAAA
>CALDSP010000194.1 GCA_937924465.1 uncultured Leptospiraceae bacterium | reverse complement strand
TATTTAAAAATCCTTTCTTTGTTAGTTTAGCTCTTTCTTTTTGGATTCATATTCAACCTATCCTAGGAAAAGATTTTGCAAAAATTCAGGTTTGTTATTTGTCTCCCGAAGGAACAAATGAGGTACTTTGGGATTGGAAATATTCTCCTGTAACTGCCTTAATTTATAAATATCGTTTGTTTTGGTTAAAAGAAATTCAAATGCAAAATAAAGAACTCTGTCACACAACGAAAAAAATAAATGAAGACTTTACTCTAGTGTTTACAAAAGAGAGTTTTAAAAAAAAGTCCCAATTTTTGGGAAATTATCCTTTAGTTATGGATACAGAACTCTATTTTCCAAAGGGAAACTATGAACTTGTAATTCAGGAAGAACTCAAAGAACCAATGATCTTATTTTTTAGAAAAGGTTCGGCAATTATAGAGCCAAGTTTACAAAATGGAAAATTGAATTTTCAAATTCAAAAGAAAGGAATTTATTTCCTTCATATTTTAGCAAGGGAACCAATAGATTATAAGTTAAGAAGTATATCTATAAAGAAATTATGATAAAAATTTGATCTTTTCAATCAATTTATTTTTTCTGTGATTCAATCCATTTATAAAATTGAGGCAGGATTTCTTCTTGAAAGTCTTGGTTTACTTTTTCATTCCCCTTCTCATTGTAATGGATGGACTCCGAAAACATTTCTAGTTCATATTCCATGTTTTGAAATTCTATATACTTTGCATTGGGATATTCTTTTACAATTGATTTTAGTTGAGGAACTATAGCTTGAAAAAAAGGAGAGCGATTAAATTCTTTTAGTCTTGGAATATTTAAAACCACAACCAGAAGATTTTCTTCTTTACAGTAATCTAAAAAAAGTTCTAGGGGTTTTAGGTTAATGTTGGTATGTTGCATGAGGGAAAGCTGATTTTCTTTTTCTTTTAAAGCAATTTCTCGGACGTTGGGCACAAAAAAGAAAGTTCCAAGATTGATTTGTCCATAAGATTCTTTTACAATACTTTCTACTAAAAGATTTTCCTTAACTAAAACAGGAATTTGGAAGATACTAGAAAGCCTTGAACTATAGATTGATTCAAAACCTTGTCTGTGTCTTACAGAAAGCAAAGAATGAGGGAGGTATTCTTTTAAAATAAAAAAAAGCTCTCTTCCTTCGTATTGTTCTAATGTTTCCCAAAAACTAAACAAGTTTAAAAGTCTGTGTTTAAACTCGTTCCATAAAGCAGGATTTTCATGAAATTGAATCGTCTTTTGTGCGCTAAGTTGTAAAGGGTCAACAGCCCAAACTATGAGTTTTGGTTTAGAATGATTTTTTAAATATTTTTTTAAAAAATATTTAAAATACCAAGGACCAGCTGCAGGCAAACTAAAATTATATAAAGAATATTTGTATTTTTCATTCTTTGGAAATCCTTTCAAGGAAAGAGATCGGCTATCTCCATAAAGTAAAATATCAAAATTTTCGTTACCCTTTTCAGCAATGTAGCGTTTATAAAATGTAAAGAAAGCTCCTTTTCCATCAAAGTAATGAATGTTTGGAACAAAATAAAGTCCAATTTCAAAAATGAGAATAATAAACAAAGCTAAAAAAAAGGCGGGAGATTTTTTAGAATACAAAATAAATAAATGCATTTTTATCAAAATTTCCTAATATAACTATGGCATAAAATAAAGCTATGTAAAGCAAAACTCGAATCCATATTTTCCATTCAAATACAATAAACTCATTATCATGACAAAATTGAAAAATTTCTAATGTCATAAGCAAGACAATATTTTTAAAAAATTTAAAAACTAACTTTATGTCTAAATTTCCAAAGTTTATAAACAAAGCCTTTGTATGAATCCAAGCTAGTTCTAAACTCGTTGAGCGAAAATAAATTAAAGGTAAAAATATTGCACATAACGTTAAACTTGTAAATAAAATTTTTCCAAAAATAGAAATATATTTATTTTTGCTTTCATCCCATTGAGGAGTTAAATTATGAATGATCCTATAAGAGCTATAGATGATTCCATTTAAAATTCCCCAAATTACAAAGGTCCAATTTGCCCCATGCCAAAGTCCAGAAAGAAAAAACACTAACATATTTTTCCAATGTTTTTTAGATTCACTATCTGATTTATCTCCAATAGAAAAATACACATAATCTCTAAGCCAAGTCATAAAAGAAATGTGCCAACGTCTCCAAAAATCTCCCACATTGATGGAGAGAAGTGGGTTTCTAAAATTTTGCATGAGTTCAAAACCCATAAACTTAGCAATCCCACGAGCAATATCTGAATAACCTGAAAAGTCTCCATAAATTTGAAACAAAAATACTAAAGAAGCAAACACTATTTCTGCTCCATTGCTTTGTGGATTTACATAAATAGGATCTACAATAAAGGAAAGATTATCGGCAACATAGACTTTTTTAAAATATCCAAGCAAAACTAGATATGTGCCTTCTTGGAGTTGTTTGAACTTTATAATTCTAGGTTGAATGACTTGTGGAAGAAGATTGGTTGCGCGTTCAATTGGACCTGCTACAAGTTGAGGGAAAAACGAAACATAAAGAGCAAAATCAAAAAAATTTTTAGTTGGAAAAATTTGTCCTCTGTAAACATCAATTGTATAAGACATAGTTTGGAATGTATAAAAAGAAATTCCAAGTGGAAGTGCAAATTCAAGCAATATAAAATTTACTTGAAAACCTAAACTTTCTAGAAATATTTTAGCACTCAACGTAAAAAAATTGTAATACTTAAAAAATCCTAAAATACTTAAATTAGAAATAATACTCAAAATTAGAAATAATTTTTTTTTTCTTACTGTTGTTTGGTGAATAATTTTATTTGAAACAAAATAATCTACAACTGTAGAAATAAACAACAAAGACAAATAACGATAATCCCAATATCCATAAAAAAAATAGCTTGCTATAAGTAGGAATAAGTTTTGAACTCTGTGAGAAGAAAGTAAATAAACAAGATACACAAAGGGAAAAAAAAGAAGAAAATCAATAGAATTAAAAATCATGAAATTTTCAAAGACGCGGGATTCACGCGTCTTTATTTATGCGGCAGCACTAGATTTTCTACGTTTTTTTAATTCAGAAAAATATTCATCCATAGATTTTTTATAAGTTACCAATTTTTTTAAGTATAGTCGCTTGTCTGGATTTAAAATTTCTCTTGCTTCTCGAATGATTTCTTCAATGATTTTGCCGTGAAAAGTAAAATAACTCGAAAAAAGTTTAAAGTATTTTTCATCCGAATTCTCCCAAGGAATGGCTTTAAGTTTTTCAAAAAAATCTGCTAAATGTTTGAAATCTTTTTCGTGATCGGCTTCATACTGTGTGTTAATTAAAGCAATGTTGTCGGTAATGTCTGTGAGAGTCTGAAAGTATGGTTCCAAGTCTGGATAAGACACCTTAGCCTCCTTTTATGACTTTTTTTACCAGAATTTTTTGTGTGGCTTTTTTTGACAACAATATTTGAACTTTAAGAAATACATTGTTCAGATATTTCTGTATTTTTTAAGCGCCAACTCTTCACACTCTTTTTGTACACTTAAACCCAAAGTTTCATAAGTAAATAAAAAGTTTGCTAAATCATAAGTTCAATATGCAAATTACAAAATTTTATAGAGTACTAATCTAGTTAAAGAAAAGACTTGCATTTTTTTATTAAAAAAGTATACTCGTAATGCTAACCATGAATTACAGAGCTGTTTTTGATTTTTTTAAATTGATTGCGACATTTTTTGGCGTGTCTTTTCCTTTATTTGCTCAGTATTCTCTAAATTTTTCCCCTAATTCTACTTTCATTACAGAACCCCCCTTGCCCTTTGAAATTAGCTTTCATCCTAGCTATACGAATCTCATTTTTAAAAATGAATTACAAAATTTTAGTTTTTCTTATTTTGGTTTAAAAATTAATCTTTCTAGCTTTAACTCTTCTCCTTTGCATATTTCTACCAAGCAAGAACTTACTTTTCTCAAACCTGTATCCCCATTTGTATTGAGAGCTTCCAATTTTACTATTGAATATTCTCAACAAAATTTTGTATACTTTGGGAGTATTATAACACAGTTTACTTTGAATGAAGGAAACAGTGTTTTTCTAGATTTGTATTCTTTTCAAATGGGAGTTCAATATAAATTTCTTAACTTAAAATGGTTAGGTTCTATTTCTGCAGGTTTAAAACTAGGAGTTCAACAGGTATATGATTTTACGTTGAGTGACAGAAATAAAAGATTTGATTTCAAACAAAAGACCAACTTTTTTACCCAAGGACTTTTCTTAAATGGAAAAGGTTTTATGATTGAGGGATTAGTTCGATTGCCCATGCGAGAAGTTTATGAACATGAGGTTTTAATGCGTCCAGAATATTTTGGGCGGCTTGGATTATATTGGAATTTGCCAGATAAAATAAAACCCTAATTTACAAGGGGTAAAATAATTTTAAACTCACTCCCCTTCCCTATTTCGCTTTCTAATTTTATTGTTCCATTCATGTTTTGTATAATTTCTTTAGTAATAGAAAGTCCAATTCCGGCACCACCTGTTTTACGATTTTGAAAATCAGGAGGAAACCAAAGAGGTCACGACCTTGGTCGTGCGGGGTGACGATGGTACGACCACAGAACTGCCAGTGATCACCAATACAAGTGCCAGCGCCATATCCCTGCCCTTGCGCCCCAACCTCGGA